>DASRSQ010000550.1:0-6382 GCA_035656475.1 Gemmataceae bacterium
CGTGACGCCGCTGAAAGTTCGCGGCTCGGCAGGAGCCTCGCCCTCCCGATCCCATCGCCAAGCTTTGAGCGCCCCGACGGGTTTCCAGTCGAGACCTGCACATACAATGATTGTCACGCCCGAATGAAATCTTCGGAGGCGAGGCGATGTTGAAACGGAAGCTGGGCAAGTCCGGTCTCGAAGTCGCGCCGCTCTGCCTGGGCGGCAATGTCTTCGGCTGGACCATCGATGAACGCACGTCGTTCGCCATCCTCGACGCCTTCGTCGCCGCGGGGTTCGACTTCATCGACACCGCGGATGTGTACTCGCGCTGGGCGCCGGGCAATCAAGGCGGCGAATCCGAAACGATCCTCGGCCGCTGGTTTAAGCAGAGCGGCAAGCGCGATCAGGTCGTGCTGGCCACCAAGGTCGGCATGGAGATGGGCCCCGGCAAGAAGGGCCTGGCGAAAGCGTACATCCTCCAGGCCGTCGAGGATTCGCTGCGACGCTTGCAGACCGATCGCATTGATCTCTACCAGGCTCACGTCGACGATGCCTCGACGCCGCTCGAGGAGACGCTCGATGCCTTCGCGCAATTGATCAAGCAAGGCAAGGTCCGAGCGATCGGCGCCTCCAACTATCGCGGCGATCGACTCGGGCAGGCAATCACGATCAGCAAGGATCGCGGGTTGCCGCGCTACGAATGTTTGCAGCCGCACTACAACCTTTGTGAACGTGCCGACTACGAGGCGAACCTCGAACCGGTGTGTCTGGCAAACGGCATTGGCGTCATCAGCTACTTTTCCCTCGCCAAGGGCTTCCTGACCGGCAAATATCGCTCCGAGGCCGATCTCGCCAAGAGCGTGCGCGGGCAGGGCGTGAAGGTGTACCTGAACGAGCGCGGCTTCCGCATCCTTGCTGCGCTTGATCAGATCGCGAAGGACGCCCGGGCCACGCCGGCCCAGGTCGCGCTCGCCTGGCTGATTGCCCGGCCGAGTGTCACCGCCCCGATTGCCAGCGCGACGAGCATGGAGCAACTCAACGATCTCCTGGCGGCGGCCCGTTTGAAGCTGGATGCCGGCGCCATCGAAAAACTCAATCAAGCAAGTGCGTGAGGAATCGATCATGAAACGCGTTATCGTGGCATGTGCGATCGTGCTGCTGGGCAGCAATGTCTTCGCCCAGGGGACCGATGCGTTCTACAAGCTCGGCCCCGATTCGCTCGAGCAGGAAGGCGTGCCGCACGGCAAGATCGTCGGGCCGTTCACGTTGCCGTGCAAGGTGTATCCGGGCACCGCCCACACCTACTGGGTTTACGTGCCGGCCCAGTACGACAAGGCGAAGCCGGCGAGCCTGATGGTGTTCAATGACGGCCAGGCGTTCAAGAACGAGAAGGGAGACATCCGGGCCCATAACGTGTTCGACAACCTGATCCATCGCCGGGAGATTCCGGTGATGATCGGCGTCTTCATCAATCCGGGCAAGAAGCCGGACCAGCCGGAGCCAAACCCGAAGGAATGGGGACCAATCGGCCGACCGAGTACAACACGCCCGACGACAAGTACGCGCGCATCATCTGCGACGAGCTGCTGCCGGCGCTCGCCAAGGATTACAACATTTCGATGGACCCTGAACAGCGTGGCATCGGCGGCGCCAGCTCTGGCGCGATCGCCGCGTGGATGGTCGCCTGGGAACGGCCCAATGAATTCCGCAAGGTCGCCAGCCTGATCGGCAGCTTCACCAACCTCCGCGGCGGCCACGTCTATCCCGAGCGCATCCTCAAGGCCGACAAGAAGCCGATCCGCATCTTCCTGCAAGATGGCCGCAACGACAACCGCGGCGTCAGCAAGGGAGGCCAGTACGATCCGTCGCGCGACTGGTTCTATCAAAACGTGCGGCTGCTCGATGCATTGACCAAGAAGGGCTATGATGTCAACTACGTCTGGGGCATCGGCGGCCACAGCACCCGCCACGGCGGCGCGATCCTCCCCGACATGATGCGCTGGCTCTGGCGCGATCACCCAGCGTCGACCAACGTCAAGGACTCCGTCGAACGCTCCTTCAATCGGCCGGCGGACAAATAGGTAATGCACCAGAAGCCCAGGGGTGAACGTACGCGCGACCCCCTGGGATACGGTCGTGAGATCCCGGGGGCTCTGAGTACCTTGCCCCTGGGCTTCTTTTTTTTCGCAGCCCTGTCGATTTCGCGAATGGTCATTCGACTACTGAGTGTTGTGAGACATTCACCCAATTTCAAGGAGAACGATCATGGTGCGACGAATCCTGGCGTGCGGAATGTTCCTCGGACTGCTCGTAACCCTTTCCCTGGCAAGCCACGGCGGCGAGAAAGCGATCAAGCTTCCGCCTTCCCCCAGCAACGTCAACTTCGACAAAATGAAGAAACTGGTCGGGACCTGGGTCGTCGTCGGCAAAGACGGCAAACCAACGAGTGAAGTGATGTCCGTGATCAAACTCACCGCCGGCGGCAGCGCGGTCCACGAAACCCTCTTCCCCGGACAGCCGCACGAGATGGTCTCCGTCTACACCGTCGATGGCAGCGACCTCTTCATGACGCACTACTGCGTCCTCGGCAACCAGCCGCGAATGAAAGCCGATCCGAAGTCGCCGAAGAATCAAATCGTCTTCACGTTTGCAGGCGGCGCCAATCTCGATCCGAAGAAGGACAAGCACATGCACGAAGCGATCCTGACCATCGTCAACGATGATATGATCGAACTCAACGGCTGCGGCTGGGAAAACGGCGCTCCCGCCAAGGAAATGTGCTGCGGCTTCAAATTGGCTCGCAAGAAATAAATAGGGACGCTCGTTAGCCTCGTTCCCGCGCGGAATCGTGGGGACGAGGAGCTAATGTCCCGTCAAGGCTTAGATTTGGGGTTGCGAATTCTTGGAAGCTGGCCTTTGGGATCATTCCTTGAGAATTGGGGCTGTTGAATGGTCCCGAAGGCCAGTTTCACCGGTCAGCGAATCAACCCCGCGTACGCATCCGCGTTGAAGCCGACGTAGAGCGTCTTGCCTTTCTTGATGGTCGGCGCCCGCAGGTTGCCCGTGGGGCCGAGCATCTGCTCAACAAGCGCGTCATCGTCGGGCGGATTCTTCACCATGTCGAAGGTGACGATCTTCTTCCCCTTCGCGATATGGATCACGTTCGCCGTCTTCGCCAGGGCGAGCGCCTCGGTCCGCCCCTGCTTCTGCTTGTTTGCATCAACGACCGTCTTCACATCCACATCGTGCCGCTCAAGGAACCCCTGAGCTTTCTTGCACGACATTCAGCTCTTGCGATGATACATCCAGTCAATGGTGTGGGACATTTTGTCTCCTTGATAGGGATAATCGTCATCTTATGCCGTTCCCGCGATAATTCCTTGCGCCTGGCCGGGGGAGACTTCTCGATGGCATAGCGCAACATCGTTCGCCGTATCACGCGCTGATGCCTGCGCAGAAACATCTCGGCGACCGCTTGATCGCGGTCGGCGACCTCGGGCAGCGTCCAGCCGGCAGCCTGCGCCGCTTCTCTTGGTGCTCCAACCTGTTGTCCCGTCTAGGCTTAGATGAGGGACTGTAATTCTTGATTCTGTCAAACGAAAAGACCCGCTGACAATCGCTGTCAACGGGTCTGATGAATGGGCGCTGAGGGGATCGAACCCCCGACCTCATGGGTGTGATCCATGCGCTCTAACCAGCTGAGCTAAGCGCCCCAGGCTCCGCGTTCGCGGAGCGAGAAAACCCACCGGAATAGATCGATCACGGTTGCGGCGGGTTCGCGGTCACCTGGGTGTTGGCCGGCGTATCGTCGAATTTCGGAGCCGCCGGTGCGACGCGTTGCGGCGGACGGATCGCCTCGGCCGGGGCCGATGTCATTGACGCTGCAGGGGCGGAGGCCGGGTTCGTCATGTCTTCGAAGCCTGATTCCAGGCCGTGCATGCCCTTCTTGAATTCGATCACGCTCTTGCCAAGATACTTCGCCATGTCCGGCAGTTTGCGGCCGAACAGCAGCACGGCGATGACGCCGATGACCAGGATTTCGCCCCAGCCCAGACCAAAGATTGCGAACAACGGAGTCATGAGATGCCTCGCTTTACGGAAAACCGGTGGGTTGCGTGATCGATCAGGTTCAGTATATCCATCGAGCCTGTGGTATTACAAGCAAAAACCAATTCCCGGCCAGGCGGGGAAATCCAGCCGCGCTTCGTGAACTTTGACGCTTATTCGGATGGCGCAAAATCGGACAGAACCATGTCGGTTCAGCGCGGGCAGGGTTTTATTGCCGGGTGTTCACTAATTCATTCTACCTCGCGGCCGGCGCGGAAGACAAGCAGGCACCCGGGAAATGACGGATTTTTTACTTGGCGAGCCGCCACGCGTAAGCGTGCGGGTTATGGCTAACCCGGCTACTCACGCAGCACGGCTCGCCGTACCTGGACTTACTCGCCGGGCTTGGCGAATACCTTCGCATCCAGCTTGCCCGGAATATCGACGTCGGACAGTTCGGCTTCCACGTAGATCTTGCCGTCGCGTTTGACGGCGAGCTTGTACGGCACCTTGGCGCCGTTCACGTCCTTGTAGTCGCTGAAATGGGTCGACTGGGTCACTTCCTTGAACTCCAGTTCGGCGGCCTTGGTCTTGAATTCGCTCTTGACCAAGAGTCCGGTGTCCTTGGAGAAATACAGCTTCACCGTGGGGTAATCCTTGCGCGACACCACAACGACGGAGGTCGCCTTGCCGTCGACCTTGGCTTCCGGGGCGGTCTTCAGCTGGAACTCCTTGTCCTTGAGCGGGACCAGCGAGGCGATCCAGCCGGCGCGATGATCGTGCTTTTGCTGGGCGACTTCCTCCTTCTTCATTTCGCGCGTGGTGTCTCCCATTTGCATCCAGCCCTTGTCGCCGTCGAGGACGATGGTGAAGACGTCCTTGATTTCCATGCGGAACTGGCCGGGCCACTGCATCGCGTATTTGCCCGTGAAGGGGAGGCCGTCTCCCATGCCGTAGTAGGTGCCCTTTTCCGTCCAGGTCATTGCCTTGGGCAGCTTGGCCTCGCCGCCGCCGGCCTTGATCGCCTTGTTGACGATGGCCCGGGCATCCTTGTCTTCGCCGGACTGCGCCAGGTTTGCACTCACAAGGATCACAGCAAACACGGCCGATGCGCACAGCAATTTCCGCATGACGTCTCCTTGAGGTAAAAATCATCGACAATTTCAACGACGGGTCAACTTCAAGCAAGTGATCTGATTCTGATTGCGCACGAAGAGCAAATCGCCCGCCAGCGCGGGAGTGTTCCAGGTCTTGTCCTGTTTAGCGAACGTCTGGAAGCGGGCCAGTTCCTTGCATTCGGAAGTGTCGAGATCGAACAGCGCGACGTCGCCAGTCTTGCCATTGGTGACGATGAGGGCATTCTTGGCGAGCAACAACTGGCCGGGGCCTTCGGCCTCGGCTTTCCAGTGGAGCTTGCCGGTTGCGACATCGAGGCAGGTCAGCTCACCGCCGGTGTTGTCGAGGCCGAAGATGCTCTTGCCGTCGCTGACCGGGTTGGCGTAGCGGGCGGCGAGATTGCGGTTCTTCCAGGCGATCTCGACTTTCCACGCGGGCTTTTCGCCGGCCGAATCCTTGACGATCTGCAGCATGGCGCAGCCATTGGTCCGTTCGGAGGAGATGAAGACGCGATCGCCGAGGACGAGAGGCTGGATCGAGTTCATGCTGAATTGAGTGGGCCAGGGATGCTGCCAGAGTTCGCGGCCCGTCTTCGGATCGTAGCCGACGATACCGGTGCCGTCGAAGAGAATGATTTGCGTCACACCTGCGATGGTGGCGAGCTGTGGCGAGCTATAGCCGGCGGGGCGATTGCCAGAGCGCCAGCGGATGTTGCCGGTCGCCAGGTCGTACGCGATCAGCGACGAATGGCTGGGCTCCTCGGCCTTCTCGTCGATGCCGGGGTTGGCGATGACAAGATCATCGACGATGAGCGGCGATCCGGTCAGGCCCCATTTGACGTTCTTGGCCTTGGCATCCTTGAGGATGTTATGGGACCACTGCTTCTCCCCCTTGATGTTCAGGCACACCAGCTCGCCGGTCGCGCCGATGGAGTAGATGCGATCGTTGAAGATGGTCGGCGTGGAACGCGGGCCGTTCCCCATGCTCGTGGGATCGATGTAGGAATCGTTGTAGCTGTGGACCCAGCGCTGTTTGCCGGTGTTGCGGTCGTAACAGACAACGGATTCGCCTTCCTTGCGTTGCTCAAGCGTGACGACGAGATTGCCTGCTACGGCGATGCCGCTGTAACCGTTGCCACACTTGATAAACCATTCGACCTTGGGCGGCGATTTAACCCAGTCAGTATCCAGCGCGAGCCAGGAGACAGCGCCGTCGGAACCGGCGCCGCGATAGCGCG
>DASRSQ010000551.1:0-2405 GCA_035656475.1 Gemmataceae bacterium
CCGCCTCCGAAGAACGCCCCCACGACCAGCATGGCCACCAGCAACGCGCGGAGGGTGAATTGGGGGCGGGGGATCACTGGCTTACGGCTCGGAGTCTCGAAACCTTCGATATGCCCGTGCGATGAAAAACAGCCTTGGAACGATCACGTAAGCCGCGGCGCCAATGAACATCCACTGCTCCGTCGTAGGACCATTCCATCCCCAGATTGCCGGTCCAATGATGCAAGCAATCCCCACCCAAGCTGTAAGCAGCAAGAGCTTTTCCAAGCCGAACTGAAACCGTGGGCTCATGGGGGTTCAGTTTACCGCACAGCGCATGAAAAAGCCGCGCCGGGGTGGTACCCTATCGGCGCGGCTCGCAATTTCGCTTTATCACGGCGCCCTATCTAAATGACAAAACCGAGAGCCGCCGAGTGCCCGTGATGTGCTGGTCACGCCAGGCTCGGTGGCATGTTTCCCGCTTGGATGCTGTCATTCGGCTGGTAATGCGTCCCTACGTTGCTTACCGTATTCCGAAGGCGCCCGGTCGAACCTGGAGATTCCTGGCATGCTTCTCACCACCTTGGCTCTTGCGGTTGCTGCCGTTGGACAAGGCCAACTCGATTGGCATCAACCGTTCCCCGCGCACAAAGTCGTCGGGAACGTTTACTACGTTGGTTCGAAGGATCTGGCCACGTTCCTGGTGACGACTCGCGATGGGCACATCCTCATCAATAGTGGCTTTGAGCGCACCGTTCCCTTGATCCAAAAATCGGTGGAGTCGCTCGGATTCAAGATGGCCGATGTCAAGATCCTGCTTGCGAGCCACGCTCACTCAGACCATGTCGCAGGGCACGCGTTGCTGCATAAATTGACCGGCGCCAAGGTCTTTGTCATGCGCGGCGACGACGAGGTCATTGCATCCGGCGGCCGGGGCCAATACCTGTACACGACCGACCGCTGGGAGCCGTGCAAGGTCGACCGCGTTTTGGAGGATCGCGATGAAGTCACACTGGGGGACGTGACACTGGTCGCGCGTCTGACGCCTGGCCACACTCGCGGATGCACCACCTGGACTTGGCGCGTGGAGGACGGCGGCAAGCAGTATGACGTCGTGGTCATCGGCAGCCCCAATGTCAACCCGGGATTTCAACTCGTCAACAACGACGACTACCCCGAGATGGCCGCGGATTTTGCCAAGACCTTTGAGGTTCTCAAGAGCTTACCTTGCGACGTGTTCCTCGGTGCGCACGGCAGCTATTACGGCATGGTCGAACGATACGACCTCCTCGTTAGCGGACGGGCGAACGTTTTGGTGAATCCCGAAGGCTACAAGAAGTACGTCGCGCAGAAAGAGCAAGCCTTCCGCCAGACGCTGGCCACGCAGCAGGGCAAGGCAGAACGGCAAGAGGCACCTTGAAGCACCGTCCCCTGTGGTCTTGTCGATCGGCATCGGCCCGGTTTTGAAGAAGAAGCGGTAGCACCATGAAGCGTGTGCCCGGTTATTCGCAGGAAGACATGCGAGGGCTGTGGAAGCGCTTTGTTTACGAAACGTTCCAGCGGACACGTTTCAGAACACCTGTTAAGGGGGAGACGCGACCCGTTCACCGAGACGGAATGCGGCGCTTGATCGTCCTCGATGAACTGCACGGCGACTTAGAAGTGCTGGAGTTTCAAGCAAGGTCAGGTAAGGCGAAGTATCTTGGCACGCAGGAGATCCACGTCGTCTTTGAGGCGCCGCCTGGTGGAGGAAAGCCAATCATAAAAGAGATCACACTGAGCGTCCTTAAGCAGGGCAAGAGAGACCACGTCTTTGAGCTTCATGGCAGCCTCTGAGCCCAGCGCGTTGGCCGGAGCAGGCCGGCCCTCGCACAGCGGTCCCTTCCTGCCTGGGCGGGTAGGCGGTCTAATCATGGCCTACCGGGGCACCACGTCAACGTTGGCTTCTAACCTATGCCGGGCATTCGATTCGACCCAAAGACTCCGATCTGGATTGTCCTAGTGATCTGCTTGCGCTGGCTCGGCTGGCGGCGTGGCATGGCAGCGAAGGGCTGACAAGAAGGAACTCCGGCGCATTGAAGGCCACGCTGCAAGACTGGGGAACGAACGGCACATGTTGCAAGATGAAATCGATCGCCTTCAGCGCAAACTCGACGCCGCGGAATCTGCAATTTCAAAATGACCCACTACCAGCGCGAAACGTTCCTGGAAATCACGGACGAACTTTGTTCTCCCGGAGCCGAGCACAGGTTTGATCGGCCCTTTTTCGCCGCGATAGCCACCTGGAAAACCGTCGTCCCATCCGGCTATTAGACCGCGCCAGAGCGGCGGGGCAAAGAACGGACGAGGCAACTAACCCAGTCGACCATTCTTTGTTGCGGCCGGCTCGCCGGCTTTACGATTTTGGTCCGAAACGAAGAAGCGGC
>DASRSQ010000552.1:0-5945 GCA_035656475.1 Gemmataceae bacterium
CAACACCTTCCAGGTTCCTCAGATCGGCATCTACAACGCACGGGTTCATGAATTCGTTTTGAGCCGGCTCGTGGAAGTCATTCGTCAGGCCGAGCGGCAAGTGGTCGAGGTGTCGGCCGGCACCACGACCAAGTCGATCGAGGGCTGGAATCGCAACCGACGCGGTGGCACGGTCACTGACAACGACCTCACCGTGACGCGCATCGACACCGCTGACGGCAAACCATTTGCGGTGCTGGTCAACTATACGGCGCACCCCACATTCATGAACGAACAGGACATGCTCTTCTCCGGCGACTGGCCGGGCCACTTACAGCGGACGGTCGAGTCGCTCGTGGGCGAAGGCGTGACGGCCATGTATTACAACGGCGCCGAGGGGGATCAGGCACCCGTCGGCCGGCCGGACGCAGGCACCAGTCGCTGGGAGCGGGCCGAGCGCTATGGCCGTGACCTGGGCATCGTGGCGTGGAAACAATGGCAAGAGACGATGACCTCGCCCGACGTGTCGTTTAGCTATCACTCGCACTCGATCGCCTTGCCCGAGCGAACGTGGCATCCCGACTTCATGAAGACCGGCGGCGCGGAATACGGCCTGAGCGAAAAGCTGTTCAAGGAAATGTTGCCCGTCCTGTTTCCGGACAAAGTTGACAGCATTTCGCTACGGTTGGGCGAATTGCTGATCGTGGGGATACCGGGCGAGATGGCCGCCTCGCTGGGTATGAAGATCAAGAGTGAAGCCGGCCGCATCACGGGCGCCACGAACCCGGTCATCGGCGGGCTGGCCGACCAGTGGATCAGCTACATGCTTCCCACCGAAGAGTACCGCCGTGGCGGCTACGAATCGAGCGTTAGCTTCTACGGCGAGACACTCGGCGACACGATCGTTAACGGCGCCATCGCCGGCGTGAAAGAGATGGCGAAGTAGATGTCGAATCGAGAGCCAGCCGCCGCCCACGTTATCGTTCCGAGACAACCGCATCGGGACGCCGCCCATGTCGCGCGCCTTATCGACCTTGAAAAGCGCCCCCTGTGATGCGCGCGACGGTCGTCAAGAAGGTGGACAGGTCTTGCTCGAAGTAATTGCCCAAACCGATTGTGTTGATCGGAACATCAGGGTAACGGCGGCATAGGCGATAGATCTCGTCCGCGACCGCAGCATCGAAGCGGCCCAGGTTGACGTTCGTTGGCGCGCCATCGGAAAACAAGATGATCGTATCGAGTCCTGGGTACTCGTAGGCCTTCTGCAGCGCGCCAAGCGTGTTCGTCCATCCCTTCGGCTCGATTCTCTCGAGCGACTTGAGAAGTTGCTGCCGTCGCTCGTCGCTCCCTGCGCCACGGAGCCGCGCAAAAGAACCATCTTCGGGAAAAGTGCGGACGTCGGAGGAAAACACGATCAGCACGCATTCCTCGGCGTCCAGATAGCGCAGCCATGTGCCGGCAATCTGCTGGGCCTCGGTCCAGCGATTCATTCGTTGATCGGCGCTTTTCGCGTTCATGCTGCCCGACGCATCGAACAACACCGCGACACGCGTGAGCTTGCCCTTGAGCCCGACAAGTTCCCGATTCAGCCGCGTCTCGCGCAACAGCGCCAATTCGCGCTGTTGTTCCGCCTGATCCAGACGAGTTTCGATCTTACGTTTCTCCAAGCTGAGACCTTGTAGTGCCTCTGTCGCTCGTTTCAACTGGGCGAGGTATTCCTCGGCACGCTTGTTGCCGGTGGCAAGTTCGCTCTCCAGCGATTGAATTCGCTTGTCTGTCTCGCCACGCGCGGCTTGCGCCTGTTTCTTCGTCGCCGCGAGGTTCTCGTTGGCCGACTCGAGTTTTCCGGTCAAGGCGGTGACGATCGATTCCAACTCCTCCGCCTGCTTTGCCAGCCGATCGCGGTCCTTTTCGGCGTCTTCCAGGAGCTGAAGCTTCGCAGACAGTTGATCGGCGATTTGCGTCAACTGCTTCGTTAAGGAAGCCTTGTCGTCGATCAGGACATCGCGGGCGGCGGTTAGTGTCTGCTGCTGGGCCGCGAGTTGGTCGCGCTCGCCCGTTAGCGCTTCTTTCGTCGCGAGCAATTCTTGTTCTTGTTGCTCGAGCTTCGATTTCGCAGCCACCAAGGCACTGAGTCGGCTATTGAGGTCGTTGATATTGCGTAGTGCCGCTTGCAAGTCAGTATCCAGCTTGTTGCGCTGCTCCTCGGTCAGCCGCAGTTTCTGATGGCTATCCTGCAGGCTTGCGCTCGCGCGATGCAACTCGCTTTCGGTCGTCGCAAGCGTGGCTGCCAGCGTGCTTTTCTCTCCCACCAGCGAGGCGTTTTCCTTCGAGCCTTTGACCAGCTTCGTGTGCAGAAACAACGCGATCATCACGACCAGGACCATGGTCAATAAGGTCACGTCATTGCTGGAAATCCAACCCGCGAGGCTGGCCTCGTTGGAATGGGCCGTGGCTTTCTCAAGTTTCATATCAATACCTGCTGACCGCTCAGAGCTGGTGGCGCTATCTCAAGTTGATACTGATGACCCCTTGCCGAGATTAACGCGGCAAACGTGCAAACCAGTTTTTGATTCTGTCGCGTGTCCGGGTGTGATCTCCGCCATTGGCGACGGCTTCTCCCACCAGCTTGCGAATGCCTTCCGGCAGGCTTGCGATCGCATCGGTCACGTCGGCCACGCGCACGAGCGATTCGGTCAAACGGTCGATGTCGCCACTCACGCGGCTGAAACGTTGCAGCGAGGCGAACGTCTCTTCCAGGCGCGTAAGCGTGTCGTTCAACTCGGTCAATCGGGACGTCAATTGCGTCAACTCGGCGTCAGTGACCGTTGAAAACTGGCTTGCCGATTTGGCCAACGAGGCAGCCGCGCCTTGGAACATGCGATTCGAAGGCGCGAGGTGCCCCTCGGCCATGGTTTGCAGCTGCGCAGCCACGGCCGCTAGATTCTCAACGGCGCCCACAAGAATGCGCTGCGTACGAGCGGCGGCATTGGCGGAATCGCCGTGCTGATGCGTCGCTGACTGAACCGCCGCCGTGCTGTGGCACAGGTTGGAAGCCGACTCATTGAGCTTTTCCACCGTGTCGCTGACGATTGCCACGTGGCTCTTTTGGCGGGCCACCGCCGGCGCGAATTCTTGTTCAACGGCGCACCGAAAGGCGGCAACAGCCGGGGCAAAACGATCGAAGCCGGAATGGAATTCGCCTGCGGCTGTCGAAGCTTGCCCAACCAGTGAGTCCAGATGGCCCGTAAAGACTTTCAGGCGATTCGACAGTTCGTCCACCAGCGTTTGGAACTGCTCGTGTCCGGGCAAAAGCTTGTTTTCAATCGTTTCGTTAACCGATGTGAACGATGCCTTATTGGCATCGATCGTTTCCTTCATCTCGCGGGCGCTCTGCACCAGGAATCCCGTCATGGTTCCGATGTGCTGCGCCGCCTCGGCCAGGCGCTGCGCGGAACTGAGTTGCTGGCGGGCGACGTTGGCGAACTCGTTATCGACGGTTGTGCGGAATGCCGCCACCGACACGTCCAGGCCAGCGACCGATCGGGAACCGACGTGGACCAGGCTCTCGAGCGCCGTTGACGAGACCTTTACAGCATTCGTCAGGTCGCCGAGCGTTTCCGGAAATCCCTCAATCCGTCTGCTCAAATCACGGATCACGTCGGAAAACTGGCGCGAGGCATCATCGATCGCGGATACCGATGCCGTCATGCGGCCGGCGGAGACGGCGTGAGAATCGGCCGCCTTCGCGATGACCGCCGCCATGCGTTCGACGGCGCCGACGGCATTCACGGTTGCCGCCTGAGAATCGAGGCCTATCGAGTTCCAAATCACGACATCGAACCACGTTCGTGCAGCCATCCGCAGCGACTCGATCCGTTGACTGGTCCACTGCAGAAGGCCTTGATTGATCAGGGCCAACACGGCTCCCGTGCCAACGCCACTCACCAACGGGGTCACCGCAAAGAGGATGTCCTGCAAGCGCATCTCGCCGGACTCGTCGACCTTCAGAAACCAGAATCCCGCGACAGTGAGGATCACGCCCAGCAGCGGCGCCATCACTCCCATGCGCTGCAGCAGCAAGTAGCGTGGGTCGCTCGCCAATCGGGTGTCGAGCTCTTGTATGACCGAGTCGCGCGTGTAGTTGCCCGGCGGTGTCGCCGTTCCTGCCGGGAAAATCGTGAGCACCCATTTCAACCACGACAAGGCTTCGGGGACCTCGCGAGCGGCCACGCGCCCGTGATTGCCGTTTCCGTGCTCCCGGCACAGTCGCAGGAGCAGGTGCTCTTGGCGGCGCAACGAGGAAACAATGCGGATGCTCAAGGTCAACTGCAAAAGGAAGAACAGCAGCCCAACCATCAACACGATGGTCCAATGACTCGAGAATAAGCCGCCCGCATCTAGCGGATTGGAAAGCATGTCGGCCTCGCACAGATGTCAAACTCTGATGTTCTTCGCTCGCGAGCAGCGCTCGGTCACGGGGGGCGGGCGGGGTTTTACCTGGAACAAAGGCCTTCACGCGCCGGCCCGTACATTCCGACGATTGTAACCCACAAGGGATACCCTCGCTGGATAGCCAGCAATAGGGGCGGCAGAACTCGAAGAAGCCCCGCGGGTTAAGAAGAGAAGGCGCTGATAGCGGACACACCCGGCGGTGCGGGATCTGACCGAATCTCATCGAGGACCAATTGGCGATTTTCAGGAGGCGATCGCTTGCAATAGGCCCTTGATATACCCATAGCCGAAGGCGAAGGCTTGCGATCCGTCGGGATCGTCGGCGTGGCTGGGCATGTGGTCAGGCATCAACATGTACGGGTATCCGACCTCGCTCAGCGTGCGGGCAACGGCCAGCATGTCGAGATCGCCATCGTCGGGATACGTCTCACAAAAGTCGTCGCGGCGGCCGCGAATGTTGCGGAAATGGATGTTGAAAATCTTGCCGCGCTCGCCGAAGTAGCGCACGACGTCGCAGATTTCACGCCGCGGGTCTTGCAACATTTCGGCCACCGTGCCCACGCAGAAGTTCAGTCCGTGGTGAGGGCTTTCCTGGATCGTGACAAATCGCTTCAATCCCTCGACGGTGCCCAGAACGTTCGTGATTCCCTGAAATCCCGTGGGCGGCGTGCCGGGATCGTGCGGATGGCAGGCCGCGCGAACTTTGTACTGATTGCACACGGGGATCACGCGGTCGAGAAAGTACGTGATTCGCGCCCAGGCTTCGTCGGCCGAAACGTGACCGGCTCGCGTTAATTTGTCGGCGTCCTTGGCCTCGGCCAGTTTCCAAGTGCTGTAGCGACTTCCGCCCCGGCCTGGCGTGGACTCGGTCCGCAGAACGCCGAGCAGACTCATGTTGTATTTGATCGCCGGGATCTCAACCGCGGCGCAGGCCTCGATCATTCGCTGGATATCTTCGATATCCTGATCCCGTCCCGCGGCGCCCAGCATGATCGCCCCGCGTCGCTCACGGTCGATGTGGCTGGAGCTGAGAAACGGCAGCGCAACCATGTCGAGCGAGACGCCATGTTTCTCGCACAAGTCCTTGGTACGCTTCAGATCGTCGACCGACCAATGCCCGCGCGCACCTGGGTCGGGCGGATAGCCGCAGATGTGGTCGACGCCGTGCCGTTTGAAATAGTCGAGCCGCGCGGGCGTCGTCGGCCCGTTCTGGCAGCCGACGTGCATCGCCGGTTTTGCACCGGAAGACGTGCGCGCAACATCGGCCTCGCCGGCCGATGCTTTCGTCAGCCACGCTGCCCCTGTCGAGCAGAGCGCCGAAACGGCCGCTGTCACACCGCCAAGAAAATTGCGTCGCTTCATGGGGCGTCTCCGACTGGTCCAACGACTCCGCGATTCTTGCGCAGGTGGCGTAGTGCCGTCAACCCGCTAACTCACGCGTGGCGCCGTCCCGACGGCGAAGCCTGCCGTTCTGAACCGGAATTCGTGGCAATCGGGACAATCGCGGACCG
>DASRSQ010000553.1:0-2614 GCA_035656475.1 Gemmataceae bacterium
GAAAGCGATTGTCGAGACCCCAGCGAAACGAGTTCAGCATCGCCTCGCCCGCCTTGTCGCGGCCGAAGCCGGTATAGATGATTTTCTTTACATCGGCTTTGCCAGTCCCCTTCGTGTCCTTGAGATACCAGATGTCCGGCACTGCCCCGACAAAGACGCCGCCGTCCCAGCACGCGATGGCGACGGGTGAATCGATCTCGGCAAACGTCGTCACCTTGTCGTAGACGCCGGTCCCCTTGGTGTCTTCGAGCAGCTTGATGGCGCCGCGTTCTTTGAAATTGGGATTGCGATGCTGGTTATACTCGGGGAATTCGACGACATACATCCTGCCGTCTTCATCGATGTCGAGCGCAACGGGCGATCGAATCGCCGGCTCCGATGCGGCCAGCTCGATCTTGAAACCGTCCGCGAGCTTGAACGTCTTCACCGCCTCCGCCGGCGTCTTCGGCGCAATCCGCGGCAACTCGGACGCGTAATCCTTATCTTTCTTGTCCTGAGCCTGTCCGACAGTTAGCCAGGCAGGCAGGAGAATGGCGACGAAAATGGCAAGTGCACTGTATCGCATCGGCAGCCTCACGCAGAAGGTCGCGGGGGAATGCCATCAGCTTACCGTTCATTTGTCGTCATGCCCAGCAAGACTTGCTGTCTATTACAACAAATCGCGGATGATGCCGTCCGCTTCGCCTCCCTGAAATTGTCTCGGCAGCGGCACATTCATGCGGTCGAAGACGGTGCTCCACAGGTTGCCGAGTCGCACGTCCTCTTTTACCACATGTCCCTGATGACGGACGCCGATTCGGGCACCGCCGGCGAGCATCGTCGGCAGGTGATGGTTGTGGTGGGCGTTGATGGCGCCGCCGGAGGAGCCGTAGGCGACGAGGGTGTGATCGAGCAGTGTGCCATCGCCGTCGCGGACGGACTTGAGCTTGCCGAGGAAGTAAGCCCAATCTTCCATGTAGTGGATGTCGGCACGCGTGAACCAGCGGAGCTTGTCGGGATCCTCGCCGTGATGGGTCATTTCGTGGTAGTTGTACGGGTTGCCCAGGCTGCGCCAGGCGCCCGTGCCGTCGGAGCCGTCCATGCGCGCCATGTAGGCGATGATGCGCGTGCTGTCGGTCTGCAGCGCGAGCGTGATGACGTCGTACATCAGGCGTTGATAGCGGCGATAGTCGAGCCCGGCGCGATCCGGATCGAGGCTCTGGATGTTGCCGAAGTTGAGAGCAGCCACGCGCGGCTTCGGGCGGCGGAGCCAATCGCGTTCATCCTGCATCCGACGTTCGAGATCGCGAATGCCGGTGAGATATTCGTCGAGCTTGGCACGGTCCTCGGCGCCGAGCGAACCTTCGAGCCGGCGCGCCTCCGCACGCAGCGAATCGAGCACGCTGGCGCGCCGCACGAATTCCGCTTCGCGCTGCGCGAGCGTGGCAGGCGTATCGGGCCGGAAGAGCATGTCGAAGAGGACGTGCGGCCGATTCTCGGCGGGGATGGGCGTGCCGCTGGGGGACCAGGAGAGCGTGTGATCGTAGTAACCGCCGAAGCCAGTGCCACGCTTGATGCCGAGCGACAGCGAGGGATACCGCGTGGCACGGCCGACCGCGGCGGCGAGTTCCTGATCGCAGGAGACGCGCAGGCGAGCGCCGGCCGAACGCGTGTTGGTGCCAGTGAGAAACGTACGATCGCCGACGTGCCCGCCGGAATGCGTTAGCTTGAGTCCGCTGACGACGGTAAAATCGTTCTTGTGATCCGCCAGCGGCCGCAAAATCGGCGTCAGCGCGTAGTTGCGTCCCGTCTCGGCCGGCGTGAAGTCGCGGCCATTGATGCCGAGGCCGAAGAAGCAAAAGACGGCGCGCCGAATCGGCGCGGGCGCCGACTGGTCGGCGCGCGAACGCATTGCATCGAGCCAGGGCAGCGCGAGCGAGATGCCGGCGGCCTTGAGGAAGGTGCGACGATGCAGTTGCATTGCGTTCATCGGCGAACTCCGAATCGTCAGCAATTGTGCGCGTTGAAAATCAGCGACCGTTTTCCGTCGAGAGCCCTGCGAAACAGATCGCGAATCGTTTGCAGCCAGTTCCAAGTATACTCGACCCAGCGCTCTTCGGTCGCGTTGATTCCGTGGACTTGCGGAAAGCAACAAGCCGCGAAACGACCCTGCGCCTCGGGCGAAAAGTAAAGCCCGTGATAAATCGCCACGTCCAGCCCATCAAGAAACGAGACGATCTCGGGCAGCCACGCATGC
This sequence comes from Gemmataceae bacterium, assembly GCA_035656475.1. Lineage (GTDB taxonomy): Bacteria > Planctomycetota > Planctomycetia > Gemmatales > Gemmataceae > SIAQ01. Next base: position 2,237 of record DASRSQ010000553.1, read on the forward strand.
GGCACGTGTCCGATCACGTAAAAGTTGGCCCGGTGCAGGTTCTTGCCGTAGAACATGTCGGCGCCCAGTCCCTGGCCAATTTCGGGCCGTCCGCCGGCAGGACCTTTCTGGAAAGCAAGCGCGATGTAGAGGAACTTCCACGCCTTGTCAGTGCTGCAACGCCATTCGAGCGGCCAGCGTTCATCCCACTCTTGAACCAGCTTGCGCCGCTTCGGCCCGTCCTTGGTCCGTCGCAGTTCCTTGAGGTCGTCATCGGTGATTGCGTGAAAGATGCCGCGCGTGAGCATGGTGCACCAGATGGAGTCGATCCGTTACGGGAGGGCCCGTTTGAGGAATGAACGGTACCACGCATCGCTCTTCTCGAATGTATCCAGATTG
>DASRSQ010000554.1:0-1825 GCA_035656475.1 Gemmataceae bacterium
GGGATGGTCGTGGCCATTTCTTCGCCGCCGCAGCCGAGGCCATGCGACGCATCCTGGTCGAACAAGCACGGCGCAAAGCGCGGCAAAAACGTGGCGGTGGCATGGCGCGCGTCGTTTTGGCCGACGTCGCAGTGGAACGAGCTGAAACAGACGCCAATCTGCTGGCTTTGGACGAGGCATTGACAAGCCTCGCCGCCAATCATCCAGAGAAAGCGGCCTTAGTGAAGCTGCGGTATTTTGCCGGATTGACTATGGATCAGGCAGCTTCGGCACTTGGCGTCTCGCCAGCCACCGCAGATCGGCATTGGGCTTACGCCCGTGCCTGGCTGCATCGCGAAATGGCTAAGACACTCGACACTTAAGGTGCGCTGGAGACCGTCTCGAAATCCTCTTGGATGCCCTGAGGCCTTGAAGCCGGAAACAGCGCATTGTCAATAGAGTTGTATCCACTCCACCGGAATCTGGTGTCACGATGGCAGACGAAGAAGCCGTTTTCCTGGAGGCGATCAAGCGGACCTCGCCGGCTTCCCGCGCCGCATTCCTGAACGAAGCTTGTGTCGGCGACGATGCCCTGCGCCACAGCATCGAGCAGCTATTGGCGGCTCATGATAAATCGAGCGGCCCGCTAGATCGTGAACTTCCAGGATTCAGCCCCACGCGGCACCACGCGGGCTCCGGGTCGGCCGGGTTGCAAATCGGCCCATACAAGTTGCTGGAGCAGATCGGCGAAGGAGGCATGGGCGTGGTCTACACGGCCGATCAGCAATTTCCGGTTCGCCGACGCGTCGCGCTGAAGATCATCAAGCCGGGCATGAACACGCGACAGGTGATTGCACGATTCGAGGCGGAACGTCAGGCGCTGGCGCTAATGGATCATCCCAACATTGCCAAAGTGCTCGACGGTGGCGTCACGGACGAAGGACGCCCTTTTTTTGTGATGGAATACGTCAAAGGCGTCCCAATAACCGAGTTCTGCGACCAGGCCAAGCTCACTGTCGAGCAACGGCTCATGCTGTTTGTACAAGTCTGCCAGGCAGTGCAACACGCCCATCAAAAGGGCATCATCCATCGCGATCTGAAGCCATCGAACATTCTTGTCTGCTTGTATGACGGTCAGCCGGTACCCAAAGTCATCGACTTTGGCTTGGCTAAGGCGATGCATCAACCGCTCACTGAACGCACGCTGTTCACCGCACATGGACTCATGGTGGGTACACCTCTGTACATGAGTCCTGAGCAAGCGGAGTTCAACAACCTCGACATTGATACACGCACTGATGTGTATTCACTGGGTGTGATTCTGTACGAACTGCTGACCGGCACGACGCCGCTCGACCGGCAGCGGTTCAAGGAAGCAGCCTGGGGAGAAATGCTGCGACTCATCAAAGAGGAAGAGCCGACGAAGCCGAGCACTAAGATCAGCGGCAGTCGTTCCTTGCCGACGATTGCCGCCCAGCGGAACCTGGAACCGGCACAGCTCAGTCGGATGGTGCGGGGCGATCTGGACTGGATCGTAATGAAGTCGCTAGAGAAGGAGCGATCCCGACGTTATGAGACGGCCAACGGTCTGGCTCGCGATATTGAGCGTTATCTGCACGATGAGCCAATCGAGGCGCGACCGCCGTCAACCGGGTATCGGTTCCGTAAGTTCGCGCGCCGAAATCGAGTTGCACTAACCACCGCGACGATCGTTTCGGTGGCGCTCGTAGGCGGGATCGTTGCCAGCGCGTGGCAAGCCATTCGCGCCACGCAGGCCGAGCGCATGGCCGAGACGGCCCGTGCCGATGAGGCAAGCCAGCGACGGATTGCCGAGGAGCAGCGTGCA
>DASRSQ010000555.1:0-11513 GCA_035656475.1 Gemmataceae bacterium
CCTCTCCCAGAGGGAGAGGGGAGAAAACTCCGGGTCACGCAGTGCGAGGCTCCCAGACAAAGATCTCGCCCTTGCCCGGCACGGAGCTGTCGCCGCTGTAGCGCCGATACGCGCCGGCTGTGGGATCGATCGGGAGATTGACGCCGAGCGTCTGCAGGTGCTTTGCATAAATGCGCAAAAACGTCGGCGTGTAGACGGATGCCGCCGCAAACGTCGGCAACATGTGCAACGGCACGAGGGACACGATGGTGCCGCGGAACATCCAGGCGCCGGTGCGGATCTCGGCGCCCTTGCACAGGATGATGGTGCCGCCTTTCATCTGCAGCCCGGCGAAATCGCGAGCCGGCCCGCCGACTACGATGATGCCGCGCTTCATGCGCATACCGACTTCGAGTCCCGCGGTGCCGCCGATGAGGATGGTGCCGCCAGTCATTCCCGCAAGGCTGCCGCGATAGGCGGCGCCGACCTGTCCGCCTGCGTTGCCATGAACGCGAATGAGCCCGCCCGACATCTCGGCGCCGATCCAGTCGGTGGCGTTGCCGGTCACTTCGATGACGCCGCCTTTCATGTGGGCGCCAAGATACATGCCGGCGTTTCCGACGACGGCGATGCGACCGCGCGTCATGCCGCGACCGATCCACTTGACGCGATGCGCGTCGCCGTGCACCTCGATCTCATCGCTGGCGCCGCCGTCGACTTCGAAGAACTCGTCGAGGCGGCATTGGCGTTTGCCGAGATACACCGGCAAGGCGCGGATGGCGTCGTTGCCAAGCGCGGCGGTTTGATCCGGACAAATGGATTCTGCTTCGAGCGGCACGCTGGGCCGCTGCTTGAGAGTGAGCTTGATCATGACGTTAGGTTATCTGGAGTGCGGCAGCTGGACACCGCTTTCGCATTCGCTTTTTTGATGCCGTCAATCAAGTCCCAGCTTCTTCATTCGGCTCACAAGCGTCGAGCGTGCGATACCGAGAATGCGGGCGGCTTCCGCCTTGTTGCCGGCGGCCGTCGTCAACGCGCGCAGCAATTGCTCGCGCTCGAAGCGATCGCGCTCGTTGCGGAAATTGGACGTCGGCACCATCGCTTCCTCATTCGCCGAAGGCAATGCGCCGTTGCTGGTCGCCGGCTCATCGCCATTGGCGCTCGACAGATCCGCGGGCAGGTCCTGGAGCGTCAGCGTCTCCGTCTCGGCCACAACAACGCCGCGCTCGATGGCGTTCTCGAGCTGACGGATGTTGCCTGGCCAGCTTTGCGCTTTGAGCATGGCAAGGGCATCGTCGTCAATGTGCATCACGCTTTTCTTGCATCGCTGCGCCGACTGCTGCACGAAATAGACCGCCAGCTCGGGAATGTCCTCGCGCCGCTCGCGCAACGGCGGCACGCCGATCGGGAACACGTTCAGGCGATAGAACAGGTCCTCGCGGAAGCGGCCTTGCCGGATCAGCTCCTCCAGGTTCTGGTGCGTGGCCGCGATGATGCGGACGTCGACCTTGAGCGATTCGCTCGAGCCGACACGTTCGATGGTCTTCTCTTGCAACACGCGGAGCAGCTTGGTCTGCACCTCGAGGCTGACGTCGCCGATCTCGTCGAGGAAGAGCGTGCCGCCATTGGCGAGCTCGAAACGCCCGATCTTGTCGCGATGGGCGCCGGTGAAGGCCCCCTTGACGTGGCCGAAGAGTTCGCTTTCGAGCAGGTTCGCCGACAGAGCCGCGCAGTGGACTTTGACATAGGGCTTGGCCGCACGCGGGCTGACGTCGTGAACCGCGCGGGCCAGCAGTTCCTTGCCCGTGCCGCTCTCGCCGCGCAAGAGTACGACCGCATCCGTGGCGGCGACCTTGCGCACCACGCTCAGGAGTTGCAGGACGACCGGGCTCGAGCCGACAATGCCGGCGACATTGGGCAGCGGCGCGGGCAGAGATGCTCGCTTCTCCTCGTTCGCCGGTTCCTTCTCTGCATTCTCGATCGCGGTTTGCCGATAAAGTTGCGACTGCAGGGCGAGAATGCGCCGCTGCTGCTCGGCGATCTTGTCGACCTTCGCCTGCAACTCCTGGTTCAGCTGCTCGATGGCGACATGCTGGGCGGCGCTTTCGAGGGCGACGCTGGTGATCTGCGCAAACGCTGACAGGAGGTTCCAGTCATCGGGGCGGTACGGCGTGTCTTTGGACCCGAGCGTCAACACGGCGAGCACCTTGCCGTCGGCGAGCAACGGCTGGGCGACTTCGCCGCCGAGCTGCCGAAGCTGCTGCTGTGCAGGGGACCCGGCCCCCTCGGCCGAGGCGGGACATTCCAGGCCAAGGCCTCCTTGCAGCGCGACAATAAGCGGATCGTTGAGGGCGATGGCCTGCGTCTGCGGCGCCGCGCCAAGATGAGCCGCCAGGGCGAACCCGGGCGGCTGGGCACGCCGCAAATAGATGGCGCCCTGCGCCGCTCCCAGGGTATCCGAGGCCGCGCTCAAGAGCCGCTGCGCCAATGCATGCGGATCGATGAGCTGGGCCACCGCCTGGCTCATCTGCTGCAGCGTCTCATCGAGCTGCGACTTGCTGCGCGTCAAGCGTCGATCCAGCGCCTTTTGCAGCCGGCTGCGGGCGGCGTCGAGGACGAGCACAAAAAGCAGGGCGGTGGTGCTGACCGTGAGTGCCGCGGGCAGCGTCGGGCTGCTGACGAAGCGGTTGTAGAACAGCGTGCCGATGAAGACGACGCCGTAGTACATGAGCCCCGCGAGGAACGTGACGAGGAAGTAGCCAACGCTGGAGCTGATGATCTGGTCCAGCTCCATGAGGCGATAGCGTGTCATGCCGATGGCGAACGCGACCGTCACGATCAGCGACGCTCCAAACATCGGCCACGTCACCGCGCCTTCGGCAAAGCGGGCGTATTCCGCAAGCACGATGTACAACGAATGGCCAATGGGAAAGAGCGACAAGAAGATGCCGATCGAGATGCAGCGGACCTGCTTGCGCTCCATCGGGTCTTCGACCGTGAACACGCTGTGCATGAGGGAGGCAGAGCTGGCCACGTACCACACCGCGGCGATGCCAAAGGACACAAAGATCAGCGGGCGAAGATAGTCGCGGGCCGGAGCGTCGGGTTCTGCGATCAGGCGAACGTAAACCTCGCCGAAGCCGATCAGGCAGGCCAGGTTCGCCAGCGGCACGCCGTACAAGATGCCGAGCGTCGTGCGCGGATAGCGTTCAAGCCACGGCTTCTTGCGTGGAAATACGAGATAAAAATGGAGGCTCGCGACCGGCAGCAGGACGGCGCAAATAGTGAACGTGATCGACAGGACCGGCTCCGTGACGATCTGCGTCCAGTGATAACCCCCGATGTAGGCCCCGAGCGTGATGACACAGAGGATATAGAAGCGCATCGCGGCTTCATCGTTCGGTCGTTTCCAGTACACGACGACGCCGATCGCGAACAACGCCCCCTTCAGCAGAAGCCAGATCAGGGACGGAATCATCTCTTCCAGCGGAAAACGCCGAAGTTCCAGCCAGGTGGTTTCAGTGTTGCCCTGGACATTTTCGTAAAGGATGCGAATGTAGTGTGCGCCCGTGTTGGGGTCGATCCACAGCCAGTCCGGCTGCGTGGCCAGAGGATCCATTTCCTGCGAGGCATCGTCAGGGGCCTGGAGCAAGTCGGACCAGACCCTGACAGTCTTCGGACCGGCTACCGTGATCAGATCGCCGGAGGCCGGCGTAGGGTAGCCCTGGCGCACGCCGACGGGAACGCCGATCACGCGCGGCGTGAAAATGCTGCGGATACCAATGTCATGCGACGAACTGACGTCGGCAAGGACGGCAATGGCGTAGACGAGGACGCCTGCCCCGATGGCGAACAAAACGTACTGACGGGTATAAGTATTCCGCAGCGAAAACATATCGAAACCTGAATGGCGAGTTTTCGGCGCTGACAATCCGCTATCAATTCGCTGGCGAAAGCATGACGAATCTTCGCCATTTCAATGCATTCTATTGAGAAACTCAAGAAAAAACTTGTGATTATTCGATTGGTACTAGAATTGCGAAGCGAGTTTGGCCGTCCATTGTTGGGGAGATGTAAGCTGTGAAGGCTACGAAGGATTGGATAAACGCGACAGGTAGGAATTACTCTGTCAATGCTGCTTCTTCTGGTTTCGTCCACCTTGAAAAGTACACCGCCGAGCTGTGTGAAACGGGCTCTGGGTCGCCGATCGTATTGATACCAGGGTTGGCTGGGGGCTTTGAGCTGCTTGGGCCGTTGACGCAGGTCCTAGCAGGCTACCACCGGGTGATTCGCTATCAGCTGCGGGGCGAGAACGATTGCTTTGTCCTGCGCCATCCGTTCGATCTCGATAACCTGGTCGACGACCTAGCGGAGTTGCTCGATTCGCTTCGCCTGGAGAATCCCACCATCATGGGACTCTCCTTTGGCGCGGTCATCGCGATGAAATTCGCGATTCGCTATCCGCATCGGCTGGATCGGCTCATTGTCCAGGGAGCGGGGGCCAGCTACCAGCAAGGCCTGATTCACCAGATCGCCAAGACGGTGTTGTCCCGGTTCCCGCTGCCTGCGGACAGCCCGTTCGTCAATCAGTTTTTCAATCTGCTGTTCGGCGGCAAGCAAAAGCAGGACGCCCTGTTCGACTTCGTCACCCGGCAGATCTGGCAGACCGACCAGAGCATGATGGCCCATCGCTTTCAGCTGGTCGAGGGACTCGATATCGAAGACGACCTGAAGCATATTCGCGTCCCTACCCTCGTGCTGTCCGGCGAGCGAGATGTGCTGGTCTCGCCCGCGAGCCTGCAGACGCTTTGCCGAGGGATCCGCAATGTCAGCCATGTTCGGCTTCCGAACTGTGGGCATCTGGCGTTTGTGACGGGTCCCGAGTTGATTGGCAAGCAGGTCGAGCAGTTTTTTGAACGTTCAAATTCCTGAGTAAGCCAACCCAGGCGAGAGGGTGCGTTTTCGCGAGAAGAAATTCTCCGAGGCGCACCCTTTTTGTTTCTTGCTCCCCGCCTACCTGTTCGATTAAGATGGCAGGGTACGAATTCCCACCCACCCGCAATCTCTCCTCGAGATTCCTGCCTTGAATCTATCTTCCCACATCGGCGCCGATCCCATGCAACGGCTCGAACGGCGCATTCGCTGGAAGCGTTTCCTCACCAGGCTGCATCGCTTTACCTGGTTCGTTGTCCTCGCCGTTCTGCTCCTGTTCGGAATCGATTTCCTGGTCGGTCTCCGAACGCTGACGCTGCGCGTCGCATCTGGCGCCCTGGCGGTTTCAAGCATTGCGATCTTGTGCGTTGATCTCATTGCCAGCTGGCTGATGCGCCTTGATCGGCTCGGCATCGCCCACGTCCTCGAACAGCAGTATCCTGATCTTGCGGAACGGCTCGTCACGCTGGTGCAAATGCCGGCGGAGCAGACGAGCGGCGGCCTGGGCCAAATGCTGCATGCGCAAACCTCGGAGGCCCTGGCGTCGCTCGATCCCACGGCGGCCTGCTCGCTAAAGTGTGAAGGCCGGCGCTGGTGCATTACCGCATGCCTCCTGGTGCCGCTCCTGGCAAGTCTTGCATGGATGACATCGTTCGGCCCGTTTTCGCAACGCCTGCTCGGTGCCTGGTGGACGCCGTTGGTTCCTTATGAGATCGGCGTCACCGGGAATGGATACGCCCTGCGCGGTAGCGACTATCCGATCACGGCAACCGTACGCCTGCTTGATGCGAATGCGCAGCTACCGACAGAATGCCGACTCATCGGCACGGACGCGGCCGGCGTTGCGATCAGCCTCCCGCTCCAACCCGATGGCGCCGGGCAATTCGCATGCACGCTCGGGAACGTCCAGCGTTCGCTTCACTTCTACATCGCGGCCGGCGAGGCACGCAGCGAGTCGATGGATCTCGGTTTGGTGGACGCTCCGGCGTTTGCCGAGAAGCCCGCAATTCTCGTTCTGCCTCCGCCTTATGCGGAAAAGAACGTGCCGATCACCGATCTGCTGGATGAAGCCAAAGGGCCAGATGCCGAAGTGTTGCGCTTCAGCAAGATGCATTTTCGGCTGCCGGTAAAGGATTATGCCGGCAACGCCACGCTACGTGTGAAGTCGGTACACGAGGCGGGTGAGCGTCGATATCCCGTTCGCTGGAATCCCGAAGGCGCCGCGACAGTGATTGCGGACGAAGTCGGCGTGTTGCAAGCGGACCTGATCTTGCAACTGGATCATGGCCTGACCGCAACGCTGCCAGTCGGCCAGTTCACGGTGCGCGACGATCATGCGCCTCGCTTCACGCGCTCGCCGCGTCTGGCGGGGAGCGACGCGCCGTTGCAGGCGAACGTCGGCTATCGCGTTGCCGCCGACGCGTTCGTGAAGCTGCAAGGAGAGATCGAAGATGACGAGGGACTGGATGCGGTCGCGCTGGAGCTGCGCATCAACGATGCGCCGCCGCAGGTCTTCGAACGCTGGCTGAATGCGGGCGGGCGGAGCAAGTTCGCGTTCGACAACTGGCTGCCGTTGCCGAGTACGCTGAAGGAGGGAGATCGCGTCCAGTTCCGCGTGCGCGCCAGCGACAATCGACGCATCGCGAAGGGATCGATCGATGGCACGCTGCCTGTCGCTAATCTCGGGCCGCACGTGATCGCGGCGCCGGCGGGCGAGGATGCGTGGATCGAGTTTCGCGTCGATGCGTCGGGCGAGGATCTGCTCAAGCAATCAGCGCAGAAGCAGGCGGAAGATGTCAAAGGCATTGTCGCCAAGCTCAAGCAGATGGTGCAGAGCGAGGCGGAGCAGGCCGGGCAATTGCAGCGGACGATCCATCAACAGGCCGTGCTGACGCCGTTGCAGGTGCAGCAGGCCGAACGGTTGCAGGCGCTCGATCGCGACATCACCACGGAGCTATTCAAGGCGGGGCAGAATTTCCTCGCCAATCCGGAGCTCGCCGGTCTCGCCGAGCATTTCTTCGACATTGCCGACAACGAGATGAGCAAAAGCTCCGATGCGCTCAAGCGTTTTCGCGATCGGGGCCGGACATTGATGGAAGCCGAACACGATTTGCAAGCCGCCCAGGACGCGCTCAAGGCCGCGGGCAAGAAGTTGGATCGCTTGCTCGACTGGAATGCGATGCTGGCTCAGGATCGGCTCGATCGCTGGCAGATGGAGAAGCTCGCGAAACGGCAAGACGAGCTGGCGAATCGACTCGAGAAGATGCTCGCCGAGGCGCCGCTCAGCGATGCGGAGCGGGCCAGGCAAATCGAGGCGATTCGGCAGGAGCAGGCCAAGCTCGCGGAGCAAACGGAAAAGCTGCAGGACCAAAGTCGCCTGGTGAAGGAATCGGAGAAGGCGGCGGAGCAGATGCGGCTCGAACGGCTGGCGAAGGAGGCGGAAGCCGTCGCCGCCGAGCAACGCGCGCAGCGCGATTTGCCGCCCGAGAAGATGTCGCCGGAGATCAAGGCGCGCCTCGCCAAACTGGCCCAGCGCCAGGCCGATCTTGCGGAACGGAGCATGCCGTTCGCGAAGGTAAATCAGGGTCCCGACGCGAAGCCCGCCCAGCACGCCGCCGACGCGCTCAAGAAGCCGAAGCTTGGTGAGGCGCTGGCGCATCAACAAGAGCACGAGCTGCGGATGCGCGAATGGCTAGGCAAGCTGCTTCCGGGCGTTGCGGTCAATGCGTTGCGTGAGCAGGTCCTGCAACTTGCGAAGCAGCAGCAGGCCATCCGCGCCGATCTCGACAAGCTCGGCCAGGATTTCTCTCGCCTCGACGAGAAGACGCTGCAAGGCCGGCTGCGGGAACTCGTCAATCGGCAGAAAGCTCTGCACGGCGCGACGGCGAAATTGCCAGTGGATGCCAAGCTACGTGCGCCGCACGCCAATGCGACGCAGACCGTCGAAAAGGCGGCCAGCCAGCTCGCGGCGAAGGATGCGTTGCAAGCGTTCGAATCCATGGAACAGGCCGAGCAACAGTTGCGAGCGCTGGCCAGCCTGATGCCGAACACGCTGCCGGCGGACCGTAACGCGATCAAGGATGTGGCAATGCGTGATCGCATCGACAAGGTCGAGAAGTTCGAGGCGGAGCAGAAAAAGCTGCGCGAGGAGACCGAAAAGTTGCTCGCCGACTGGATGAAGGCGTCGGCGGGGCATGGCAGCGGCGCCATGAAGGAGAAGACGGAAAAGCTCTCGGCCGACCTGCTCGAACTCGCCCAGAAGGGCGAGGCGAAGGCGATGGCCAAGGAGTCCGCCGAGGCGCTCGACATGGCCAAGAAGGCGATGGCAGCGAGCGATGAGTTGAAAGCGAAGGGAGCGGTCGACGAAGCCAAGAAGATGGACGACGCGGCCGAGAAGCAGCTCGACCTCGTGTTCAAGCAAGTCGCCAAGCTCGCGCAAGATCAGAAGGCGACGGGCATGCCGAAGGCGGACGCAGAGAAGACGGCCGAGGCGGTCAAGCTGAGCGCGAAGGAGATGCGCAAGGCGGAGCAGGAGCTGCCGAGGATGCCGAAGGACGCCCAGACCGCAATGAAGTCGGCGGCCCAGAAGCTCAATGACGCGGCCCAGCAGGCGACCAAGCAATCCGCTCGCAATCTGCCGCGTCCGATGCGCGATCCGGCCAAGGGGTCGAATTCCGCGAAGGGCTCGGCCAGCGGGCTCGTGCAGCTCGACAAGCTGGAAAAGCTCAACAGCAAAGCGTGGGGCGAGTTGCCGGGCGAATTGAAGACGCAGATGATCCAGGATTTCCGCGCCCGCTATGGAGCCGAGTACGCCGAGGTCATTCGGCAATATTTCGAACGCCTCGCCAACGAGCCGCGCCCGTCACCGAGCGCTCGTTAAGGAACCTCGCTTACGCGTCGGGCTTGTGCATCGTTACTAGCCCGACGCGTGAGCGAGGAATTCTGCATGCATCACCAAGGATTCCATTCATGCGACCGTTCCTGGCCGCGCTATTGATGCTGATCTCCGCCATGCCTGCGTTCGCGCAGCCGAAGAAAGATCGGCTCTCCGAAAGCGTCGATCGCGGCCTGAAGTTTCTTGCCCTGTTGCAGGAGAAGGACGGGGCCTGGCTATCGTCGGGCAACAAGCATCCGGCGGTCACGTCGCTGGCCGTCATGGCTTTTCTGTCCGCGGGGCACGTGCCGGGCGAGGGGCCGTATCAGGCGAATGTCGACAAGGGCATTCGCTGGGTCCTGCAACAGCAACGTCCCGATGGTCTGATTGCGGCCGCCGGCGACTACGGCGAGATGTACCACCACGGCATCTGCACGATGATGTTGTGCGAGGTCGCCGCCATGACCGATGCGAAATTGTCCGCAGAAATCAAGCCGAAGCTGGAAAAGGCGGTCAAGCTGATCCTGAAGGCGCAGCGCACCGAGCCCGGCATCTATCGCGGCGGCTGGCGCTATCGCATCGAAAGCAATGACGCCGACATCAGCGTCACCGGCTGGCAGATCCTCGCCTTGCGCGGCGCCCGCAACCTCGGCTGCGATGTGCCGGCCGAACGCATCGATCTCGCGCTCAAGTTCGTCCAGCAGTGCCGGGATCCGCGTACCAATGGCTTCACCTATCTTCCCAGCGGCGGCGTGACCAACGCCTGCACCGCGACATCGATCCTTGCCCTTGAGCTGGTCGGCAAGGAACGCCATCATTCCCGTGAGGCGTTGCTGGCCGGCTCGTACCTGCTCAAAAATCCGCAACAGCCGAATGATCCGCACTTCCACTACACCGTCTACTACAGCTCACAGGCCATGTTCCAGCTCGGCAACAACTACTGGAACGTGTACCGCCCGCAACTGCACAAGTTGCTTCTGGACAGTCAACAGCGCAACGGCAGCTGGCTCATCAACGAGCCGCTCGGCCCGAGCTATGCGACCGCGATGTCGCTGCTGGCGTTGACGGTGGAGTACCGTCTGTTGCCGATCTATCAGCGCAACGAGGAGCCGGACGCGAAGAAAGATGTTCGATGACCGGCAAGCCCGACGCGTCAGCGAGGCTTGCGCGAGTCCCTCGCCACATCAGATCCCGCCCGCGGGCCGCATGCGCGTGATGCCGTTGGGGCTGAAGAACCAGTCGGGGAGCTGGGCAGGATTGAGGACGGGTTCCTGGATCAGAACATTATCCGGCAAATCGACGGCGAGGATCTGAGCCTGTACGTTGATGCCAGTTCCGCTCTGGTACCAGATGCGATCGTCGGGGCCTTGTCGCGCGAAGTGATCGCCGGGATTGACGCCTTGACAGTAGCGGTGGAGTTTGCCGTCAGCGAGACTGAAGATGGCGCCCTTGAACACGTTGCCATCGAACATCATGAGATGGCGCTGGCCGATCCAGCACATCGGCCCGGCGAGGTCGGGCCTGCCAATGATTTTGAACTGATGTCTTTTCTTGCCGGTGGCGGTGTCCCAGACGGCAAGGTGTTCTTCGGATTTGCCATTGATTTGCAAATTGAGGTAAGAGGCAAGCATGGCGCCATCGCGGCTGAAGCAGGCGGACCAGGCGGTGCCGACGCGGCCTTGCAGGGCGAAGGTCTCGGTCAGGCTGATCTTCCGGGCCGTGGCGGCCTCGAAAATGTCGAAGCCGTCCCCGTTGGCGAGAGCAAGATAACGGCAATCAGGGCTGAGGGCGAAGTTCTGGGGAGCGCGAGAGAAGCCGCTGGCCGTGAGAAAAGTGGATTTTTGCGGCGCGGGATTGCTGGCGACGACCTGGCGCTGAGCCATGTTCCAGACGTCGAACTGTCCGTTGCGCGACAGCGTCAACATTCGTTCCTCGTCGAGATACCAGGCCCATGTCAGCTCTGGAGCATTCGCCTTGAAAGGCTGACCCGGCGGGCGGGCGTAGGGGTTCCAATCCTTGATGATCTGTTGGCCATCGGGGAGCGACCAGATGCTGAGCCCGGCCGGAAAGTTGCGGTAGAGGAGAAAACGCGTTCCCTTGGGACTCAGGCACATCCCCTGTCCTTCATTGCCCAGATCGATACGCGCCAGGCGTTTCGGGGTTTTGTAATCCCAATAATCGAAATATTTCTTGAATTGAACGCCCGACTCCCAGTACATGACACCGATGCCCTGGGCCTGCGGAGCGAAGACGATGTCCTTGACCATGGACGCCTTGCCGTCGATCAAGAAACGTGTGGTCGCCCCCTTGACCGTCTTGAGTGGATCCGCGGGTGGCGGCGGTTGCTTGATTTTGTCGCGGTTGTCTTTGATGCCATTGTTCCAGGGGGGAGGGTTTCTCTTGTCAAACGCTGGATCAATGGGGGGCTTTTCGATCGGTCCATCCTTGGCAATGGGTTGTTCGATGGGGGGCTGCGGGGTATCCTTTCGTCCCAAGAACACGAGGGCGCCGACGCCCGCGCCGCCACAGGCGCACAGCAGCAACGCGCCGCCGATGACGCCGAGCAGAACCAATGGCATCGAGGAGGAGCCTTCCGATTTGCCTTTCGAGCGCCGGGGCAGTGGGCGATCGTCATCATCATCATGATCATCGTCGTACGGTCGGCGAGCCATGTTTGAGCGCATGATAGGCCGTGAGGTAGGTGAGTGGTTGTTGACTGCGAACAGTG
>DASRSQ010000556.1:0-12646 GCA_035656475.1 Gemmataceae bacterium
GTTTTTCTCGTGGACGAAGCGTCTGCAGCTAGGCGATCATGAGGCCACCGACCTGGTGCAGGACCTGTTCGTAGTGCTTGTCGAACAGCTTCCGCGATTTGTCTATGACGGCCGGGGAAGTTTCCGTGCCTATCTGAAAACGATCCTGCTGAACCGCTGGCGGAACCATTTGCGTCGTCGCGCAACGGAGAAAATCGATCATGGCCTCAGCGTGAACGAGGTAGTGGCTGGTCATGCCCTCCCCGAGTTTGAAGAAGCCGAATACCGTGCTTACCTGGTTGGGCGGGCGCTGGCGTTGATGCAGGATGAATTTCAACCAGCGACCTGGAAAGCCTGCTGGGAGTTCGTGGTGAACAGCCGACCGGCCGCTGACGTCGCGGCGGAATTGGGCCTATCCATCAATGCCGTCTACCTCGCCAAGAGCCGGGTGCTGCGCCGGCTGCGCGAGGAGCTCGCGGGGCTAGTCGATTAACTCATATTCTGAGAAATTCATCATTATTGGATCTCATGACAGATTTGACTTGATCCGGTGTACTCCCTGTACGAAAAGACTATCATTGGACCGAGATTGAGTCGCCAAAATGCCCACGGTCATTGAATGTCCCTCGTCCGAGGTTCTGGAGCGTTTGCTGCTCGGGCAACTCACGGCCGAAGAAGCGGCGGCGCTCGAAGCGCATGTGGTCACCTGTGAGCGCTGCGGGCACGCCTTTCATGACATTCGGGCCGAGGATGTGCTGGTGGCTGCGATGCAGGAAGCGGGCAGCCAGCCGGTGATCACGTCGGCTGCAGCCGAGGCCCTCATTCCCTGGCTGAAGCGGTTGCGTCCCAAGGATCCCGCCTGCACGATGGCCGCTTCCGCCGCTGACGAGCAAACGCCTTCCACGCCCCTCGCGCTGCCCACGTACGACTTCCTCGATGCTCCCGTCGAGGCCGACGAGATCGGCCGACTGGCGAACTACCGCATCCTGCAACCGATCGGCGTCGGCGGCATGGGCATCGTGTTCCTCGCCGAGGATGCCCGGCTCAAGAGGCACGTCGCCCTGAAATTGATCAAGCCGCAACTACTGCAGCGCCGCGACCTGCACGAACGATTCCTGAGCGAGGCGCGTGCCATCGCGGCGGTCGAGCACGACAACATCGTCGTCATCCACGAAGCCGACGAGATCTCGGGGATTCCATTCCTGGTGATGCCCTTTTTGAAGGGCGAGTCGCTGGAAGACTACTTGCAGCGGCAGAATGGGCCGCTGCCGGTCGATGAGATCATGCGCATCGGTCGCGAAATCGCTTCGGGGCTGGTGGCGGCGCACGGCCGCGGACTGGTGCATCGCGATATCAAGCCCAGCAATCTCTGGCTGGAGAGGAGGCGAGACGTACCAGCACCGGGCCGGGTCAAGATCCTCGACTTCGGCCTGGCAGGAACGATGGAGCAACTTGCCCAGGGAAAGGCGCCGAATGTCATCCTGGGCACGCCAACTTACATGTCCCCCGAGCAAGGACGCGGCTTGCCTGCCGACGCACGCAGCGACCTGTTCAGCCTCGGCTGCGTCCTGTACCGCATGGCGACGGGACGCCTGCCCTTCCAGGGCAAGGACGTGATGACGACACTGTTCAGCCTGGCGACCGAAACGCCGGTCGCCCCCCGGACGCTGAACCCGAAGCTCCCCGCGGACCTCGCCTCCCTCATTGAGAAGCTGCTTGCCAAGAAGGCGGAAGAACGATTCACCTCGGCTGCGGAGGTCGTTGATGCCATTCGCACCATCGAGCGGAAACGCCAGCCCCGCACGCGCGGCAAATGGATCGCCCTGACCGCCGCGTCGATCCTTTTGGCGATGCTGGCAACCTTCGCGCTGCTCACCTGGCTGCACCAGCCGCCGGCGCCGGTCGATGTCACGTTCGAGTATCACGAGCCGGATTCGACAATCGTCTTGCAAGGCGGGGACGGGTCCGAGGACGAATTCGATGTCGCCACGACGGCGACGCGATCATTGCGGCCGGGCGAATATGTCGTTCGGCCCAAGGTCGCGACGGCGAATCGCACGCTCTGGCCGGCCAGCTTCGTGGTCGAGCCGAATAAACCGATGACGGTCCCGATGCGACTGGTGGGCCTGATCCGAACCTACGACGGCCATTCGCAAGGCGTCAACGCGGTCGCGTTTCTCCCCAAAGCCTCAGCATTAGCCCTCACCGGCAGCAACGACCACGACCTGCGCCTCTGGGATACGTCGAAGCCTGGCCCCGGCATTCGCCTGATCGGGCACGATAGTCCCGTGCGCTGCCTGGCCATCGCCGCCGACGGCAAAACGGCGCTCACTGGCAGTGGCCAGGCCCATCCGCGCAACCCCGATATCCACCTTCGCGTCTGGGACCTGGAAAGCCGCTGCGTTGTCGCCAAGCTTGATGGCCATCGCAGCACGGTGTCAGCCCTTGCCTTCGATCCACGCGGCCGAACCTTCATGTCCGGCGACATGGACGGCGTCGTGATCTTCTGGGATGCCAAAGAACTCGCGCCGTTCAAGACGATTCACGCCCACGGTCACTCCCGCGTCAACGGACTGGCGTTCCTGCCCGGCGGCAAACAGGCGCTCTCCGCGGGAGGCGATCATCAATTGCATCTCTGGGACGTGGACAGGCAAACCATCGAGAAGTCATGGAGCGGACACACCGAATCGATCACCGGCGTCAGCGCGGCGCCCGATGGCAAGCACGCCGCCACCTCCAGCCTGGATGGCACGCTGCGCGTGTGGGACCTGCAGACCGGCAAGTTCCTCGCGCTGCGCGGACACGAAAAGGAGGTCCACTGCGTCGCCTTTTCTCCGGATGGCAAGCGGCTTCTCTCCGGCGGCTGGGACAAGTCAGTGCGTCTCTGGAACGCCGAGTCGGGAGAGCAGATCCATGCGTTCGCCGGCCATCACCGGTCGGTTCGGAGCGTCGCCTTTGCGAGCGATGGACGCCGCGGTCTGTCCGGTGGATCGGATGGGGTGGTTTGTTTGTGGGAGCTTCCAAGGTAGCCTGGCGAGCAGCCGTTGCGTACGGTTACGCGGCGTCTCTCGTTTTTCTTTCGAAAGTGGTGATCAATGATTCGCAGACTGCTTTGCCTTTTGACGGTCGCAAGCGGATGCTTGCTGGCGCTTTCCGCCACACAAGCACAGGAGGAAAAGAAGAAGACCGAGAAGACCAAGGAGCAAATCCAGCAAGAGCGCATGCAACGGCTGACGCTCGCCTTCGATCTCGCGGCGGAAGGACGCAAACGCAACGCCCAGGAATATCTCATCACCGCAGCGGGAATGCTGCGTCGGCTTTCGGAGATCCCGGATCTGAAGGACATGGAAAAGTTCAAGGAGAAACTGGAGATCACGGGCCCCGGCAAAGCGGAAGCCGACAAGGATATTACTCCGAAAACGCTCCTGAAACTCTCGGACGAATTGTTCAAGGAGGCCAGCGACAACGCAGTAGCCGCGGGTTACAGCGTCGACAAGCTGATCAAGGCCGCCAAGGAACGCGAAACCAGCGACAAGGAGGAACGCGACGTCGTCGGCGGTCCCCGAGCGATCGCCAAATTGATCGGCCCCGGCCAGACACATACGTACACCTTCTCGATCTTCTCTCACGCCCACACGCGCTGGGCGATCGAATCCAGTCACCCTGTGCACGTCAATGTGGTGCACCTGGGCCCGCCCAATGCGGTGTTGGTCAACCATGTCGGGCAATTCGCCACCGCCAACTGGTATCCGCTTTCCTGGAATCCCGCGTACTACGCAAAGGTCAAGGCCACGCCGATCACGATCCGCGTCATGAACAACCTGAAAGCGCCCGTGAAATATCAAATGATCATTCAGTAGCGTTGTAATCCCCGGCACGCGTCGAGGCGCAAGCCATGGTGGCTTGCGTCTTGATGTGAATTCTTGGCAGGTACTTCGAGGAGTTCTCATGCATCGCCTGTTCTTCTGCATGCTGTTGCTGTTGCCGATCGCGTCTGTCGTCGTTGGCCAGGGAAAGAAACAGGACCCGGACAAGAAAGATGATCCGGCCGAAGAGCTGCTGCCGGCGGAGTTGGGCGGCTCGACGGAGAAAGCCACGCTGGTGCTGAACCCGAAGGGACACGTCGGCGCCATCCAGGGCACATGGTTCACGAGGGACGGCGCACACCTCATCACCGTGGGCGTGGACAAGACGGTGCAGTTCTGGGACGCCGTCAACGGCGAGCGCGTGCGGATGCTCCGCCTCCCTTTCCAGCCGACCGCGGTAGCCCTGGCGCCGGACCGCAAGACCCTCGCCATCGCTCGCACCGCCGGGCAGAAGGGGAAAGAAGCGCGACCGCGGCACATTTGTCTGGTCAATCTGGACGACTCCCGTGTCTGCCAACTGACGGTTGGCCGCCAGCATCCGGGAAAATTCGACGCTCTGGCGTTCTCGCACGATGGCGACCAGCTGGCCGGGGCCATTCAGGGGGGCGGAAGTCCGGTCAACCTGATCTGGAAGGGACTCAAAGGAGTCTGGCAACGCAAGCCCGAACAGGTCACCGACATCATCCCGCGCCCCTTCACTCCGACCAACCGCGAAATGTTCAGCGTACAGGCCCTGGCCTTTGCGCCCGACGGCAAGCGCATCGCCATGGGCAGGGATAGCGCCTTTTTGGAAGGCTTCAAATCCGCACACCTGGCAACCATCCCGGAGGACAATGCCAAGCCGCAAAGGCCAACGCCTCTAAACAGCAAACCGGGGGCAAACGTCCTCGCTGTCACCTGGACTCCGGACGGAAAACAAATCGTTACTACCGACCGCAACAGCAATCCCGTCTCCGCTGTCAAGTTCTTTTCTCCCGACGGCACACTAGACCGCGAATACAAGCTCGGCAAACGCGACGGCGCCGGCCTGCACTTTTTGAACGACAAGACGCTCCTGCTAACCTGGTTCAACGACGGCAGCGCCAAGAAAATCGGCAAGCGCGGCCATGGCCAGAGCATCCTTACCCTCGACGATCCCATCACGGAGCGCAAGGGCCCTTATGTGGTCGGCGGCGAACTCGCGCACTCCGCCCGCGGCGCCATCTCGCCCGACGGCAAGCTCGCTGCCATGGTCGGCGCCGGCGCCTTTCAAAATGAAATCGTCCTCTGGGAGTCCGCTACCGGAAAAGTATTGCACCACCTCGGCAAGGAACTCACCACCGCTCGCATCGTCGGCTGGAGCAAGGACAACAAGTCCATCGGCCTCGATCCCCTCAAGGATGGTCTCGTCTTTCGCCACGCCCTGGACTACAAGGAACTGCAGCTAAAGCACATGGTCCCCCGCTCCGATTACCTGTTCAAATACCGCACCAATGGCGATTGGTCGACGCGACACCAGTCTGGTGTCGTGAAGCTATTCCAAAAGGACACCATGATCACGCAACCGGGCCATTCCATTGCCTCCACGATTGCCCCCGGCAAGGAACCGCACTGGTGGGCCCACACTCTTTCTTATCACGGTGGAACCCTCCACCTGAAACCCCTTCCGCCCAGCAAGGGCACCACCGCACTGGCCCCCTCGCCGCAGCGCGTCCTTGACCTGGCGCCGTCTCCCGATGCGCGCTTTCTTCTGTCGGTCAACGATTCCCAGGTGGCATTTATCCACCACATTCCGGACGACCTTACCAAACTGGATCGGCAGCCGCTCGCCTATCTCTATCAATCGCAGGTGGACTGGATCCTGTGGACCAAGGAGGGTTACTACGCCGCCAGCCCGAACGGGGAACGCCTCATGGGCTGGGCCGTCGACAACGGTCCGCACAAGCTGCCGACGTTCTATCCTGCCGAACGCTTTCGCAAACAGCTCTTGCGGCCCGACGTCATCAAGCTGCTCTTTGTGAAAGGCAATGTCCGCGACGCTCTCAAGGCCGCCGACCTTGCGCGCAAGGTCGAAACGCGCGACGTGAACATCGACGAGATGTTTCCCCCCAGGGCCGTGCTCACCGTGGTCGACAAGAGCAAGCTGCCGCTGGTCAAAGTCAAGGTGAATGCCGAGGCAACCTCGAAAGACCAACCGATCACGGCGCTGCGCCTGATGATCGACGGCCGCGTCGCGCCGGGCGAAGCGACCCTGATCGAGTTCAAGGACGGCAAGGCGAAAGCCGAGATCGAATGGACGTTTGAACTCCCCGAAGGGGATCACCAGCTCGGTGTGCTGGCACGCAGCCCCGATTCCGCGGGCAAGTCACCGTCCGTGCCGATCAAGAATGTCAAAAAAGCGAAGCAGCCGGTGCTGCACCTCCTCGCCATCGGCATCAACAATTACAACAACAAGGCCCTGAATCTCCGCTTCGCCGAGCCGGACGCCGACGCATTGACCGAGGCATTTCCGAAGTATTGCACGGGACAGCCGTTTCGGAAGGTTGTGACTCACAAGCTGGTCAACAAACAGGCAACGCGGCAGCAGATCATTGACAAGCTGGCTGAGATTCGCAGCAAGACAGAGCAGCAGGATCTCGTGGTGGTCTTCTTCGCCTGCCACGGGGTCAAGGAGAACAAGGAGTATTACCTACTCACGCATGAAGCGAACCTGCAGACGCTGGCGACAACCTCACTCTCGGGAGCGGACCTGCGCAAGCATCTGGGACAATTCAAGTGCCAGGTGCTGCTGATGCTGGACGCCTGCCATTCGGCCGGCATCGGCGGAGGCAAGCTCGCCCAGCGCGGTCTCAAGCCCGCCACCGACGACATCGTGCGCGACCTGACCGACGACGAGTACGGCATTGCAATCATGTGTGCGGCGATGGGGCACGAAAAAGCCGAGGCGATTCGCGGTCACGGCCTGTTCACGCAAGCAGTCCTCGACACGCTGGAGAAGAAACCCGGCGTGCCGATCCCCTACAATCGCCACAATGATCGTGTTTATGTGCACCATCTGCATTCGTTTGTTTTCGACGAAGTCAGCACGCGCAGCGAAAACCGCCAGCATCCGTTCCTGAGCTTGCCATGGATTGTCGAGTCATTCGTAGTTCGCTAGCCAAATCGGCACGAGTTCTGACGCGCGGCGAGCTGGCCGCCAACCTGCGGGCGCGGGCGCCACTAGCGTGCTGCTGCGGCCTGCGCGTGTCGGAGATCGCGCAGTTTCAGCTGGACGACGTCGTCGTCGCCTCCGTCCGGTCCCACCTCGCGCTGCAGGCGGTGACGACGAAGAGGAAGCGTGCCCGCAAGGACCGAGCCCTACACAGAGGTATGGCTCGGGCTGAGACAACGGGTTGCCCTCTGGCCAAACCTGCATGTGGCGGTAGATATTCCGACGCCCGCCTTCGTCGTGCAGATTCCTGCACTGCCGTGAGTGTTTTGACGAGGCGACCTGATACAATGTTCGTTTGCGCGAAGCGCGCAAGCGTTTTTACATAACTTAGTACCTCTCCTCACAAGTTGGGGAAGAATACTTAGAAGGTTGACGAAATGAAGATATTCGGCGTGTCGCAATCCTCGGGTATTGAGCGACAATTGCGCATTGAGCGAGGAATTGAAGGAGTCGTGCTCACCATCACGGATACCGCAGGCCAGCATGAACGAGGATGGATCAGCGTTCCTGCAGAATCTCTGTTGACCGCAATCATCGAGCCTGGCGTTGGCGGCACCACTGTCGTAGGGCTTCGCCAACCCAACACCGCCAAAACGACTCTGAATGTCGAAGTCCGTCGCAATGAAGTGCAGCTTGCTATGCACCCAGGTGATCAGGCCGACATCGCAGTCGGTCTGGATGACCTGCAGGACGCACTGGAGGGCGTCATCAATCGCAGCTAAATATTCGTGCGCGATTCGGCAGCAGACGCCAATTTTCGGATGTCGGAGCCATAAGTGGGATCGTCGTGTCTCGCATCTCACGACCTCAGCTTTGCTACCGGGGACAACGTGTGGGCATCGCGGGCCAGGAGCCAACGGCCGTCGGGTTGTTTGCGGTATATCGTGACTCGATGACCGGTGACGGTCGACGCGCGCGATTCTCGCTCAGCGTTTCCAGCACCAACTTGTAGCCCAGGCTGGCCGTTTTTTTTGCCAGCGACTTGTGCAGGCGCTGCTGATACGTTTGCTCGTACAGGTCTTGGCTCTGACGCATGTAATCCTGGCCGTACTTCAGCATCCGGTACACGCGCTCCGCGATCTACCGCGCCGTCGCCACATGCCGCAGACGGGACAGTGCGCCAATTCCGCCGGTGCGATGACGCCAGCAGCACTCGATGCCTGCACCAGCATCGGCCACAACAGCTTCCGCGCCTGGCGCAAACGCGCCTCAGGTTGCCGGCTCGCCAGCAATCCGTGACCCAGCGGCGGCGACGGGCCTCCTCCCCCATCACTTCAAACCTGGGCATTCGTGAGATCAATCACGCCGTCGACTCGCCAGACGGTAGTTAGTGGCGATTTCTGGCTAAGCCAGTCCGCCAAGAAAACGTAATGCCGCTGCCGGATTTGCTCGCCGCGGTTCATGACCGCACGCTGATCTTTCAAAAAATGGGTATTGCCGACTGCGGTGCCGTTATCGTCGTATTCATCGTCGAATCCCATCATGTGCCCGAATTCGTGGACGGCCCCGCGTTGTTTTTCCGGCCCACCCTTGTCGCGGAACTGCAAATCAAAACTGTCCAGGTCGGCGTCGCCGTTGGTAAAGAAGCTGCCGCCCCTGGTATCGGTGGTGCTGGTGACATTGTGGTCCACCTTGGTGGTGGTCAGATTCCAGTGGGAGTGGTCAAAGATGCTCATGTCTTCGAAGGTTTGAATGTCGTAGATCACACCCACGTCGGTCACCGGAGTGGCGGTGCCGACCGTGGTAATGCGGTGCCGCTGGCTCCAGGCTGCTTCGATGACCAATTTGAAATCCGCCATGAATTTGCTTTTTTCCACGGTGTTCCAGACCAAGGGCTTGCCCACATTGGGGGCCACCGTGCCGACCCCGTCCTTGAACCGGAAATTCATGATGACCGTGACCACCAGAACGCCCCGGTTGGGATTGCCTAGTTCGCGGTACAAGGCCAAATCGTAAGCCGCCACTGTTTTCATGGCCCCACGAATATCGACGTTGCGCTCAAAGAAGAGCAGTTGGCCCGGATCAGGCAGGAGCGGCACCGGCGGCAATTGCCCACCCCGCCGCGGAGGGATTGGCGGGGGTGGCAGGGGCGGCCGGGGCGGAACGGGCACCGGCGGCGGAAACAATTGGTCCAGCCGAGTCAGCGTGTCCCGACCTGCACGACCATCCCAGCCGGAGGGCGGAAATCCCTGATCCTTCTGGAACTGCTGCACCACCGCCGCCGTTTCCTTTCCGTAAATGCCGTCCGGGCTTCCCATCGCAAAGGTAATCGGCATTGCGTAACCCAAATCCGAAAGGGCCTGTTGCACCCGGGCCACGCCATCCCCCTTGGGTTCCCCGATCTTCAGGGGCGGGTTATTTTCCGCCGCCTTTTGCAATCTGGCACTGTCCTTGAATCGTGGCGAGGTGAGGGGCATAACAAGATCCTCGTTTGGGCGGCAATGCTTGGTGAGCCGGCGAAACGCCTCATCCACTCTATGCTTGTTTGCTATGCATTTCGGACATTTTTTTTGCCGCGGTCGCTCTGCCGCGAAGAGTTGGCTGGGGTTCGCGCCGTGGCCCTCCCGCACGCGAGAGGAAAAATCGGCCCACCAGAAATGGTGCATCAGCTTTAAGCGCGTTAGATCCAGGGACGGCCGGGTAGTGTCCTGAGTGAATAGCTATTTCTAGATTTGGCGAATCACTGTGGACGCGCCGGGTTCGGATCCGGTTATGATAAAGGGAGGATGCCGAAAAGGTTCGGCATCCACCCAGCTTTGGGGTGAATTCATGATTTCGTCCATGCGAATCCGGTTCCGCCGGGCGTTGCGCCAGGGATTCACGCTCATCGAACTTCTGGTGGTGATTGCCATCATTGGCATCCTGATTGCTTTGCTTGTGCCCGCGGTCCAGAAGGTGCGCGATGCGGCGGCCCGGTTGCAATGCCAGAACAACATGAAGCAGATTGGCGTGGGACTGCACAATTACCATTCCGTCCAACAGCGTTTTCCCACGCCGCGCGGCACCGCGAACTCGGGCTTCACAGGCTATCGCGGCTGGATGTGCGATCTCCTCCCCTATGTCGATCAAGGCGCGCTGTCGGACAAGATGTACACCAATCCATGGGATGTCGGCTTTTTCGCAACCTTCTCCACGCCAGTGACGCTTTATCAGTGCCCGTCCGACCCACGCAATCTCAATGCCGTCGCCCCCAACAAGGGCGCAACGACCAGCTATCTCGGCGTGACCGGCTCCGATAACGACGTCTACTTTCAGCAAGCCGGTCCCACCAACGGTATCTTCAATCTTTCTGCTGCCATTCGCGTCACCGACATTGGTGACGGCTCGAGCAACACGCTCATGGTGGGCGAACGACCGCCGTCCGCCGATCTCAGCTGGGGCTGGTGGGGCGTCACCGACTACGACACGCTCCTGTCCACCCGCCAGCTTTTCGGCGACCCTTTCAACAGTACGGGCTGCGTGACACCGGGCCTGTTTGGGCCGGGAAGCCTCGGCGGCGCCTGCAATGGCGACAGCAATCACTTCTGGAGCTTCCACAGCGGCGGCGCCAACTGGTTGTTTGGCGACGGCTCCGTTCGCTTCCTCCCGTATTCCGCCAGCGCCGCCACCATCCCGCTTGCCTCACGTAGCGGTGGCGAAACGGTCAGCCTCGATTTCTAGACCCGTCTTCCACCTTACCTCCTTCCCCTTGGTGTTCGCATGACTGCTTCGCGCATAACAACCGTTTGCCTCGCGTACTCGCTTTTCCTCCTTTCCTTGATGAGCAGCGGTTGCGGTCCCGGCATCTGTGAAGTGCGCGGCAAGGTATTCTGCGACGGCAAACCACTTGCCTCCGGCACCATCCAGTTTCTCGGCGTGGACGGCGTTCCTCATGCCGCTGTAATTGAACCAGATGGCTCGTTCCGCGTGCAGATGCAGCACGGCGAAGCCAGGGTCATCGTCAGTTGCATGAACGAGGTGCGCCTGCAGCAGATCAACTCAACGCTTGCGGCCGCCGCCCGTGGACAGGTGGTGATGCCGGAGACTCCGCCGCAGGAGAACCTGTCCTTGATCCCACAGCGTTACGCTGACTGGCAATTGTCGGGCCTTTCGCTGCGTGTCGCCGGGCGCACCATGTATCAAGATTTTTACCTGACCACCCCGTAATCATGGGGGCCTTGGATGCCGATTTGAAGCGATCCGATTCTGGTGGACAACTTCCCCCGCCATCCGGTATCCTCGCATGAATGATGCCAACGAATCCGATGCCCTGATGCAGCGTGCGAGCACCGGCGACCAGGAGGCCCTGGCCGGGGTGTTCTCGCACTATCGTGAACGCCTGCGACAAATGGTCCGACTGCGGATCGATCGCCGTCTGCAGGGGCGGCTGGATGCGTCGGATGTCTTGCAAGAGGCATATCTGGACTTCTCACGTCGCTTGCCCGACTATGCTCGCGATCCCAAGATGCCGTTCTATCTGTGGCTGCGTTTCCTGACCGGGCAGCGGCTCGTGGACATGCATCGACAGCATCTGGGGGCAAAGATGCGCGACGCCGCCCAGGAGGTGTCGCTGTATCGCGGGGCGCTGCCGCAGGCATCGTCGGTGTCGCTGGCGGCGCAGCTTCTGGGCCGATTGACGTCGGCGAGCCGGGCCGCCATTCGGGCGGAGACGCAGATTCGCGTGCAAGAAGCGCTCAACGCGATGGACCCGCTCGACCGCGAGGTGCTGACGCTGCGCCACTTCGAAATGCTCAGCAACGACGAAACCGCCGCGGTACTCGACATCAAAAAGTCGGCCGCCAGCAACCGTTACATCCGCGCCTTGAAACGCCTCAAGGCGATCATGGCGAGCGTGCCGGGATTTGAAGAAAGCGATGCCTAGCGCGGTCGTAAGGACTACATGGCCAAGTGGGTTTGGCCAACTCGATTGGCGAAAAACGCGGAAGAACAGCGGGGTGTTGCCGAGGTGGCCAACTTCCCGCGAGCGGGCGACCATTGACTCGCGCTGACATGGCATAATTCGATTCGATCGGCGATACTTAGCCATGGGTTACGATGGGCGCTCCCTTGCACCAATCCTTAACTACTAACCACTAACCACTGTTCCTCTTGCTGGAGCGGCGATGAACGAAAGCAGCGACCGCAATCCTGTCGAGGAACTCGCAGAAGACTTCCTCGAGCGCTATCGTCGCGGCGAGCGGCCAGCGCTCTCGGAGTACACGCGCAAACATCCCGATCTGGCGGCGGAGATTCGCGATCTCTTTCCGGCGCTCGTCATGCTGGAAGGCGTTCGGCCTTTGGAGCGGTCCGACAACACCGCTACCGGCGCGGCGGTGCCGCCACGGCTCGAGCGGCTTGGCGATTTCCGAATATTGCGCGAGGTCGGCAGGGGCGGCATGGGCATCGTTTACGAGGCCGAGCAGGAATCGCTGGGGCGACACGTCGCGCTCAAGGTTCTGCCGGCCCAGTCGTTGCTCGAGCCCAAACATTTGCTGCGATTCCAGCGCGAGGCACGCTCGGCGGCACGATTGCATCACACGAACATTGTCCCCGTTTTCGGCGTCGGCGAGTGCGACGGATTGCACTACTACGTCATGCAGTTCATTCACGGACAGGGGCTCGATCAAGTTCT
>DASRSQ010000557.1:0-10428 GCA_035656475.1 Gemmataceae bacterium
CTCCGACGTGAATGTCGTAAACAGCACCTTCTCGAGCAATGGCGCCTACGAAGGGGGCGCCATCGACGGCAATGCCACGTACACGATCACGGGCTGCACGTTCAACGCCAACTCCGCCAGCAGCATCGGCGGGGCCATCTATTCGTCGAACTCCGCAACCATCACGAACTCGACGTTCACGGGCAACTCCGCGGACGACGGCGGCGCCATTTTCGCTGGCGGCTCGGTCGCCCTGGACAGCAGCACGCTCGTCAACAACACCGCGACCTATCACGGCGGCAACATCTACAACCAGACGGACACGCACGACCTGGTCCTGTTGAATTCCATCATCGGCGGCGGCACGGCGCCCAATGGTCCTGATATCTATGACGAATGGTACTTGCCCGAAATCGATTTCTCGATGCTCGGCAACACCGCCGGCACCAGCATCGATGCGTCCACGGGCACTGGCAACATCCTCAATCCGGCGACACTCGGCCTCGGCGCGTTCGGCGATTACGGCGGGCCGACTTACACCATTCCGCTTCTGGCCAATAGCCCGGCGATCTCCGCTGGCACCGGCATCGGTGCGCCGGCCACGGATCAGCGCGGCGTTGCACGCGCGACTCCGCCCGACATGGGCGCGTACCAGATCACGATTGCCAAGCCGTACTTCACCACGGCCGCCGCCACGACATTCACCGTTGGCAAGCCCGGTTCCTTTGCCATCGTGGCCAATGGCCCATCGACGCCGACGCTGAGCGTATCGGGCCTGCTGCCGGCAGGGGTGACGTTTGTGGACAACCACAACGGCACCGCGACCCTGAGCGGCACTCCGGGAGCAGCGGTCGGGGCGTTCGTCTTCAACGTCACCGCCCACGACGGCATTTCTCCCGATGTCGTGCAGACGTTCACGCTGACCGTGATCGATCCGCCGACGATCACCAGCGCATCGCAATACGCGTTCACCGTCGGCAGCGCCGGCACGTTCACGTTCCAGACGACCGCCGGACTGCCGGCCGCCACGACGCTAGCATTGACGGGGAGCTTGCCCGCCGGCCTCACGTTCGTCGACAACCACAACGGCACCGCAACGCTGAAGGGGACGCCGCTCGCCAGTGCTGCCGGTCGATACACGTTGACACTCACCGCGTCCAACAGCAGCGGTGCGG
This sequence comes from Gemmataceae bacterium, assembly GCA_035656475.1. Taxonomy (GTDB): domain Bacteria; phylum Planctomycetota; class Planctomycetia; order Gemmatales; family Gemmataceae; genus SIAQ01. Next base: position 1,155 of record DASRSQ010000557.1, read on the forward strand.
TCACGCAATCGTTCAAGGTCACGATCAACCAGGCGCCGGCGATCACCAGCGCGACCGCGGTCACGTTCGTGGCCGGGCAGATGAACGCGTTCACCGTGGCCAGCAAGGGTTATCGCGCTGCCTGGTTGAATTGCACGAACCTGCCCAATTTCCTCGGCATGACGGACACTCCCGACGGCACGGCGATGATCAGCGGCATTCCGCCGCTCGCCGCCGCGGGCACGTACAACGTGACACTGACCGCGATCAACGGCGTGGCCACCTCGGCCGCCCAGACGCTCAAGATCACGGTCATCCGGCCGCCGACGTTGCCGGCGACCGGCAGCGCGACGTTCACCGTCGGCGTTGCCAAGACGGTCGCGATCACCGCGACCGCCGGGGTGCCCGCGACGACCAAGCTCAGCAAGACGGGCAACCTGCCCAGCGGCCTGGTCTTCAAGGACAACGGCAACGGCACCGCGACCATCAGCGGCACACCGGCTGCGGGCACGGGGGCCATCTACACGGTCACCATCACCGCCAGCAATGGTGTCAACTCCACCGCGACCGAAATGTTCACGCTGACCATCAATCAGAAGCCCGCGTTTACCAGTGCCGCGGCGACCACGTTCTCCGAAGGGAATTACGGCACCTTCAACGTCGTCACGACCGGCTTCCCGGCCGCCACGCTGAACGCCGCCAGCCTGCCGAGCGGCGCGACCTTTGTCGATCACCACAACGGCACCGGCACGCTCGCCTTCACGCCGCCGGCCGGCTCTGCCAGCGCCACGCCATACACCATCACCTTGACCGCGACCAACGGCACGGCAACGGTGACGCAATCGTTCAAGCTGACCGTGACGAAGTTGCCGCAAATCACCAGTGCGGCCAGCGCGTCTTTCGTCGTGGGGGTCGCCAACACGTTCACGATCCAGACCACCGCCGGGTTCCCGGCGACCACGACGCTGAGCATCAGCCCCGCGCTCCCGAAGGGCCTGACGTTCACGAACAAGGGGAACGGCACGGCCACGATCAGCGGAGTTGCCGCGGCCGGCACGGCAGGAACCCATAACTTCACCATCACCGCCAGGAACGCGACCGGCTCCGCCGTGACGCAATTCTTTAGCTTGACCGTCAATCAGAAGCCCGCGTTCACGAGCGCTGCCGCGGCAACGTTCGTCGAAGGGCAGTACGCCACCTTCACCGTGAAGGCGACCGGTTTCCCCAATGCGAGCTTGAGCGCGACGCTCCCCGCAGGATTGCATTTCAGCAACAACTACGACGGCACGGCAACGATCTACGGCACAGCCAGCGGCGGCAGCGCCAGCCTCACGCCGTACAACGTCACCATTACCGCCCAGAACGTCGCCGCCACCGTGACGCAGGCGTTCAAGCTGACGGTGACCCGCGCCCCGGCATTCACGAGCGCCGGCAGCCAGACCTTTGTCGCGGGTTCGGGCAACAGCTTTACCGTACAAACGACCGCCGGCTTGCCGACCAAGACCACGCTGACCATCAGCCCGGCACTTCCCGCAGGGCTGACCTTCAGCGACAAGGGCAATGGCACCGCCGTGATCAGCGGCAAACCGGCCGCAGCGACCGCGCGGCTCGTCCCTTACTACTTCACGATCACCGCCCGCAATGCCACGGGCTCGGCGGCAACACAGTCGTTCTCGCTGACCATCAATAGCAAGCCCGCCATCACCAGCGCCGCGACGGCGACGATGAGTGAGGGCGTGACCGCCAGCTTCATCGTGAAGACGAGCGGTTTCCCGCTGGCGAATTTCAGTGCACCCATCTTGCCATCCTGGGCCAGCTTCAGCGACAACTTCGACGGCACCGGCACGCTGACCGCCACCCCGACGGCCGGTACCGCCAGCACGACGCCCTACGCGATCACGCTCAGCGCAAGCAATGCCGCCGGTTCGGCGTCGCAGACCTTCAGGCTGACCGTGACCCGTCTGCCCTTGTTCACCAGCGTTGCGAACAAGACGTTTGTCGTCGGCGTTGCTGGCAGCTTCACCGTGCAAACGACCGCCGGCTCCCCGGCGCACACCACGCTGAGCATCACCCCGGCGCTGCCGGCCGGCCTGGCCTTCCATGATCTGGGCAATGGCACTGCCACGCTCAGCGGCACCCCGGCCGCGGGCACCGCCTCGGCCACGCCTCGCACGTTCACCATCAAGGCGACGAACGCGGCCGGCTCCGTGGCGACGCAGGCCTTCCTGCTCACGATCAGCCAGAAGCCAGCGTTCACGAGCGCCAAGACGGCGTCACTCACGGTCGGCCAGGCCGTCGCCCTACCCGTGACCACGACCGGCTTCCCATATGCCGCGATAACCCCCACCGGACTGCCCGCCGGCCTCATCCTGATCGATCACGGCGACGGCACGGCGACCATCACCGGCGCTCCGCAAGCCGACGTCAATGGCATCGTCAACGTCACTCTCGTCGCCACCAACAGCGCGGGCAACACCAGCATGACGCTCACGCTGACGCTCTACCAGCCCCCCGAGATCACCAGCGCGATGAATGCCAGCGTTGCCGCCGGCGCGACGTTCACCGTGACCACAATCGGTTTTCCGACGGCCGTGTTGACGGTCAGCGGCCTGCCGACAAGCGGCGTGACCTTCACCGATAACAAGAACGGCACCGCGACCGTGCGAATCGCGACGACCGCTGCCCATGGAGATCTGTATCTGACCATCACCGCGACCAACGGTCGCCTGCCCACAACAACGCAACTGCTGCACCTGACAATCACGTGAGTTGGAGTGTGCGGAACGGCAAGACGGCGCGCGATGGAACGCAAATACCGCTCGCGTGCGGTAGCGATTCCAGGGGCCAATTGCCATTGCATTGGCCTGGTCGCACCTACCAAGATCCTCTTCGAAGTTGGCTTTTTTCTGGCTGCGCAGCAAAGCCAGACTTGAAGAAGCGAGTCGGCGCGAGGATGCGAGATCGCTGTGCCGGCGTCAAATCAGCACCATTCAGTTCTTATTTGTTGAATCGCAGCCCATGATTTGCAGCAACGTGAGGTTGCGTGCTCGGAACGGTTTTGCATTTGCAGCACCGCGGCACCATTCCGCACAGTAGGAGATCCGTTTCTGGCACGCCGAGCAAATGCGATCAATAAGTCGCGATACGCGCGTGTGAGAATCTCCAGCGAAATTGCGAAGTTTGGAATAGGCCGCATCTTGGCATCTATGTTGCGATGCATCTCCGACATTGAACAATCGAGCAAGCCAAATTGGAGGAGTTCCCATGCGGTCGAGCAAGCCGTCCTTCCTAACGTCACGCCCTCGATGGATATCTCATGTCGCGGCTGCAGCGCTCTTGATCGCAATGAACGCTTCTGCGTGGGGACAGGAAGGGGCGTCCCGGAACCGGTCGACCACCGCTTCGGCCCAGCCAGACACCAAGGTACAGCGGCTGATTCGCGATCTGGAAAGTCCAGATGCCTCGGTTCGCCTGGTGGCGGCCAAGGAGTTGAGCAAGATCGGTCCGAGCGCCCAACAGGCCGCGCCGATGTTGCAGAAGTTGCGGCATGATCCCGATCCGGACGTTCGGCAAATGGCGCTCACCGCGCTGGCGCGCGTGACGGAAGCGATCATGCCCTCCTCGTTCGATCGCCCCGATCTCTACATGCTCTCAGTCGGCGTCGACAGTTACAAACCGCCGATGAACAGTCTGAAGGGTTGTGTGGGCGACGCCGAGGGAATGGCCCGTCTATTTCAGCGACAGGCCGGCAAGGGCTACGGTCGCGTGGAGGTGCAGGTGCTGACTGATGCCAATGCCACCAGCGACAAAGTCAACGCGGGTCTTGCGGTTCTGCGAGGCAAAGGCAAGTTCGGCGACTGGTACGTGATTCTTCTGAGCGGCCACGGCGGTCCGAAGCTGAATCGCTGGGGCTTCATCACGCACGAAGGCGGCGACATCACCGATGCTACATTGCTCGATCTCGCGGATCGGCTGGCGGGCGAAGGCAAGAAGGTCATGATCATCCTGGACGCGTGCTTTGCCGGGCAGATGCGCTACGCCGCCCATTCGGTTCTCAACAAGTACAAGGATCCGGCGAAAGGGGGCATCATCGTGATGATTTCGAGCATGCCCGCTCAGACGAGCGCCGCCCTGCAACGCTACAGCGCTTTCGCTCGCGCGGTCGAGGAAGGGCTCTCGGGCATGGCGGATTCCGACGGCGACCAAAAGATCACGCTCAAGGAGCTGCGCCGATTCACCTACAACCGCGTCTATGAGCTGCGGCTCGACAAACGCACGCTCCCCGGCCTGCGCGTCGAATCGCAGGATAGCGCGATCGACGCATCCCACTCCATTGCCGAATCAACTGTGTTGGCGCAGGGATTCTATCGAACGCCGCCTCCTCGTGACGAGGGACCGTTCACGTTCATGCCCCAGCTTGTCGGCGTCTGGAGCACCGGAAGTTATCGGCTCAGGTTTGACGGCAACGGCATTTTCCGAGCCGCAATGTCGGATAGCCGCAATATTCAGGCGGGTGATGGCATGTACAAGGCCAACGAGAAAACGGTCCTCCTGCAACACTGGCAAGGGGAGGACCGGCTGGAGATCGTTTCGCTCACCAGTGATGAATTCCGCTTTCGCTTCCTTGGCCAAGAAACGGTGCTCAGGAAAGAGAAGGCCACGCCCCCCGGACCGGGCAGCGTCGCCGGGACAACCTGGAACGGCAGCGAGACTTTGTCGGATTACGGCAGGCTGACGTTCCATTTCGCTGGCGATGGCAACGTCACCATGATCGACGCCAAATCGACTGTGAATGGGTCCTGGTCGCAAAGCGGGAATCGCGTGACCATCACTTTCCAAAATTGCGTCTACGAGGCGACCGTCCAGGGCAAGTCGATGTCCGGCAACGCCCATTTCACGAATGGCGCGCGCACTTGGACCTTCGCGGTCACCCTTGCTGACGGCACACCGCCGGGCACACGCCCTATCGCCACAATCACCGGCACAGTCTGGAACGGCACCGAATCACTTTCGGGCTTCGGTCGACTGACCTTCGAATTTCTCGACGCTGGCAAAGCGGTCATGATCGACGCTCAGTCCACCGTCGAGGGCCGGTGGTCGCAGGCCGGCGACGAAGTGACCATTACTTTCGGCAACTGCGTGTACATCGGCCGTATCCAGGGGAGCATCCTCTCCGGCAAGGCCCGCTTCTTGCAAGGCGAGCCACGCGAGTGGAATTTTTCCGCTACGCGTGCCCAAAATGCGACGCCTCATGGGGCCACCGTGGACGCGGGCACGAAGGTCGGCCCGGTATACGTCGTGCCGACCGGTGAACGTGCCGATCGAGGCACGTGGATTCGCCAGGCGCCACAAGCGCGAAAAGGTGTTGCGAGTCTGGATTCCAAACCTGAGCTGTACGCTGGGCCGAGGCAGCGTTCTGAAGTGCCTGCCGATACCCGCCAATCTTCCAACCGGACCTGAACAACGAATCGTTGTCGGGCGCCATTTTTCACGAACCGCTTCATAAGGAGTTTACCATGTTGCGAATGATTCAATCTCTTGCGTTGCTGCTGCTGGCGGGACTCTGGTTTGGTCCGTGGTCAGTCGCGGCAAACGCACAGCAGCCCGGGGAACCAGGGCAACAAACCATGCAGTCGATCAAGGCAATGCTCGAGAGCCTCGGCTACCAGCCTCAGGAACTCAAGAACGACAAGGGACAGGTGATTCGCTATCTCGTCAACGTGCAAAGCGGCGGCGCCAACTGGAAGGTGCAGGTGGAAATTAGCCCGAATCAGGAAAACCTGTGGGTCTATGCGGATCTCGCATTCATCTCCGACTACAACCAGGTTCCGCGCGAGGTGCTGGCGAACATGCTCAAAGCTAATGACGTGATCGGCCCGTCCTACTTCGCCTACAACGAAAAAATCAAGCGCTTCGTAATGTACCAGGCGATCACGAATCGCGGCGTCACCCCCAAGGTGTTGCGCGAACGCATCGAGAATGTCGCCCGGCATGTCGATGTGCAGCAGCACCTGTGGAATCCGGCACGCTGGTCCACCGGTCCCGGCCCTGGTCCGGTGACGATTTCTCCCGAAGTGCAACGCTTGATGAATGATCTCGCCAGTGCGGATGAAATCGTGCGCATGCGAGCGGCCAAGGAACTGGGCAAGCTAGGCGCTGCCGCCCGACCAGCGATCCCGGCACTGCAAAAGGTGTTACAGGATCCTGATGAAGACGTCCGCCGCGTCGCTGCCAGCGCCATCGAGCGCATTCAGGGAACTCCTGGCCCTGGACCGGGACCTGGCCCCGGACCGGGACCTGGCATCTCTGTGGCCGGCACTGTGTGGGAAGGAAGTGAAACCCTTTCCGGCTTCGGCAAGCTTTCCTTCCGCTTCGAATCGGGCGGTAAGGCAGTCATGATCGACGCCGTCGCGACCACGAATGGCAACTGGTCGCAAAGCGGCGATCAGGTGACGGTCACGTTTGGCAACTGCGTCTATGTCGGCAAGATCCAGGGGCAGTCGATGGCCGGCAACGCCCGCTTCACCGTCGGCGAACCACGCCCATGGACCTTCTCGCTGACGCGCATCGCTGCCACCTCCGCCCATGCGGACCAGGTTAAACCGGAATCCACCGCGAACGCGTTAGGCGGACGCCAACGCTGACATTTGTTTTGTAATCTATAGCGCCAGGCGAGGATCGCTTCTTCGCTTGGCGTTCATCGCTTTCTGGTGCCCTGACTCGAAGATTCGTCGCTCTTCAAACCGGCCGCGCGGTTCATCGCCACCTATTTGGCTGGTGGGCATACGGAATGGCTGAGTCATTTTCTGTGCGCGCAGAGCCATCTGGCGACTACGAATGAGTCGTTGCTCGCCGCCGACATCGGATTCTGGTCCATGGGTGCGGTGTATTATCGACTGTCTAATGGGGAGTCGCAGAGATTTTCATGATGTCGGTCCCGTTCGGGAGTAGCACTCCGCCGAAAAGGAGAAAGCGTCATGAAGATCGTCATCCTGCTGCTCACCAGGAGGTGAGCGGCCGCGCCGGGGCGAAATTGCCCCTGGACAAAATCGGGACAAGAGGGGGCCAAAAAGAAGACCATGAACCGCAAACCGATTCTTCGTCGGGGATTGCGATGCACGGCTCTTTGATAGCGGAGAGGGCGGGATTCGAACCCGCGGTAGGGTGTGACCCCTACAACGGCTTAGCAAGCCGCCGCGATCGGCCACTCTGCCACCTCTCCACGGCTCGACAAGAGACCGAGTTACATCCAACTTACTTATTCCTGGCGGCCAGGGCAAGATTGAGCCCTGCCTTTTTCCGCTTAGTGCGCCAAGAGCGCTGCCTACTGGAAACTAGGCTAGTGTCCCGTCAAGGCTTAGCTGAGGGATCGCGAATTTTTGGAAGCTGACCTTCGGGACCATTCCGCGAGAATTGGGGCTGTAGAATGGTCCCGAAGGTCAGCTTCCAAAAATTCGCGATCCCTCAGCTAAGCCTTGACAAAGCACTAGATCACACGCAAATTGCTCCTCACGTGGTCCGGCCAATCGACTTGCATATCCCAATCTTACTTGTTTCGCATCTTTCGCACAGCTGCCGCTGCCCTTGTTCTTTTGTGTCACGAAGGTTATAAAACAAGTGACCGAAGTAGCGCCACATGAAGTTGGCGCTTTGCAGCAGTGACGCTAATGCTGCAACCACCTAACGTTACGAATGGGGATAGGATGTCCACGCTCGCAACGACAGTTATCGGCCAATCGACAGAATCCGCCAGGCCTGCAAAACGCGAAGAGACCTTCGGGCTTGAGGCGGCAGTGGTGCGCGCCCGCCGTCGGCTGCTGGAATTGCAGAATCCCGATGGGCACTGGTGCGGCGAATTGCAGGGGGATACGATCCTTGAATCCGAATACATTCTGTTGATGGCGTTTCTTGGCCGCGAAAATGATGACAAGGTGCGCAAGGCGGCCAATTATCTGTTCAAATCGCAACGTCCCGAGGGGGGCGGCTGGAGCAATCATCCCGGCGGCCCCGTCGATATCAACGTCTCCGTGAAGGCGTACTTCGCGCTCAAACTCGCCGGCCACAGCGTCAATTCGCCGCACATGCGGCAGGCGCGCGAGGCGATCCTGAAGCTCGGCGGCGCGACCGAGTGCAACAGCTATACGAAGTTTTATCTAGCCTTCCTCGGGCAGTTCCCCTACGAGAATTGCGCCGCGGTGCCGCCGGAGATGTTGTTCCTGCCGAAGTGGGCCTATTTCAACATCTACGCCATGTCGAGCTGGACGCGCACGATCATCGTGCCGCTCAGCCTGTTCTACGCGCACAAACCGCTGCGCCGGATCCCCGCGGACCGCGGCGTGGCGGAGTTGTTTGTCGGCCAACCGCACCAGCGGCGCTGGCCGCATCCGCCGACCAAACGGCTACTAACGTGGACCAACTTCTTCCTCGCAGCCGACCAGGTCATCAAGTTCCTTGAGGTCTGGGGGCCGCAGTTCGTGCGCGAGAAGGCAATCGAAAAAGCGCATCGGTGGATGCTCGATCATTTCGAGGATTCCGACGGCGTCGGCGCCATCTTTCCGCCGATCATTTACACGATCATCAGCCTGTACTGTCTCGGCTATCCGCGCGATTCCAAGGAGATGCAGTACGCGCTCAAGCAGCTCGACGACCTGATGCTGGAGGACGAGGACACGCTGCGCGTGCAGCCGTGCTTCTCGCCGGTGTGGGATACGGCCCTGTGCCTGAACGCGCTGGCGCTCGCAGGATCAGGCGGCCGCGAGCAGGCGGTCACGAAGGCGACGCGCTGGTTGCTCGATCGCGAGGTGCGGCGGCTCGGCGACTGGAGCCTGATGAATCCCGGCGTTGAGCCCGGCGGCTGGTTCTTCGAATACCGCAACGGCTTCTATCCCGACATCGACGACACCGCGATGGTCCTGATGGGCCTGGCTCGCAGCGGTCATGCCTGGGATAGCGGACGAGGCGAGCGTCGCGCGCTGGGCGATGAGATTCCCGCCGTGCGCCGCGGCATCAACTGGCTGATGCGCATGCAGAACAGCGATGGCGGCTGGGCCGCCTTCGATCGCGACATCAATCACGAGATCCTTACCAAGGTCCCGTTCGCCGACCATAATGCCATGCTCGATCCGAGTTGTCCCGACATCACCGCCCGCAGCCTGGAAGCGCTTGGACAGTACGGCATTCGCGTCGGCCATCCGCAGGTCGACCGCGGCATCGCCTTCATCGAGAAGACGCAGGATAAGCGCGGCTGCTGGATCGGCCGTTGGGGCGTCAACTACATCTATGGCACCTGGCAGGT
>DASRSQ010000558.1:0-5708 GCA_035656475.1 Gemmataceae bacterium
CGTCGAGCGGGCCGCTGGCGGGGCGACCTCGGCCTTCCTGGAATTGTGTCAGATAGACCGGGACCGATGGGCCGTACATCTTCGCATTGAGCCGGCCCGAGACGGTCAGAATGCTGTCGCGAATCGCTTCGCCTTCGAGGCGGCGCAGCCGCATGCGATGCAGCAGGTGATTGCTCGGATCGACTTCAGCGGCCTTCGGGTTCGGAGCTGACGACATCTGATACGCACGCGTGAGCACCAGGGTGCGGATCAGCTTTTTCGTCGACCAGCCGTCCTTGACGAAGCGGGCCGCGAGATGATCGAGCAATTCCGGGTGGGTCGGCGCGTCGCCGAGGACGCCGAAGTTGTCGACGGACGCAACGATGCCTCGGCCAAAAAGGTGGTACCAGACGCGATTGACATAGACGCGCGCGATGAGCGGCGTGGTCGCGGGATCGGTCATCAGGTGGGCGAGTTCGAGTCGGCCGCTGCCGGCGGCGATCTTGAGCGGGTCAGGTCCGCTGAACGCTTCGAGATAGCGGCGCGGGACGAGAGCGCCTGGCGTTTTCGGATTGCCGCGGGTAAAGACGAATTCGTCGGTGCCGCTGCCTTCTTGCATGGCTGGGGTCAAGCGGGATGCGTGCTGGACCTGCGCGACCAGTTTCGCGTGTTGCTCCAGAATTGGTCCCACGACCTGGGCAAGCGTCTTGCCTTTGGCACTGTCCGGATTCACAAACAGATCGAAGTTTCGCGCGGTCCAGTTCTGCAGCCACGCGAGGCGAGCGTTTGTATCAGGGCCGTTTTCCATGGCAGCCAGGTTGTTTCGCAAAAATTTGGCTGCGCCCTGCAGGGAGCCACTCGCGAGGGTTTCCTGGACCAGCCAACGGTTAGGAGATTCCGGCAGCGTGGCCGGCGCGTCATTCCCTTGCACGACGGCAATCAACGAGAAGTCGGCATCGTCCGCCGGTGTGAACTCCAGGTGCGTGCGCTGGCCCTTGTAGGGTTCCAGATTGACGGCGATCCATTGATACCGGCCGTTCGTATTGAACCTCTGCATCAGACTGCCGTGCAGCGGACCCGCGAGCATGGTGTGCTGACCGACGCCGGCGTAAACCATGCCGCTGCCTTTGACGAGGGCAAACGCTCTGCCCTGCTTGAGGGTGAATTCCGGCGTGCGCATGGTTCGTCCCGGTCGCATCGCGCTGCCGAGTGAGCCCGATTCATTTTGTGCACCGGGAGACAAGCGCATCCCGTCAAAGACGTGATTGCGTTCCGCGGCGCCTTGTTCCACCACGCGCGCGATGGGCCGCATCGGCGTCGTGCCGAGATAAACGTCTCCTGGACGCGCCGGCCGAATTCCAAACGCAAGGTCGTCAGCGATCAGCGCAGTCTTGGCATCACGATAATCGACGACGACGTCCAGCCCCTTGAGATCCAGGGAAGTCGCGGGCCAGCGCTTCAGAAGCGATTCAAGCACCTCGCGCACCGGACGCTTGGGATCGGCAGCCAGCTTTGCGAATGCGAACAGCGGAGAATTTTCGTCCCTGGCACCTTCGGCCAGGGCCCGTTGCCAGGCTTTGACTAGCACCGGATCCAGATCTTTCGAACGATCCTCCACACCGGCGGCCGTGTACAGGTACGCGTCGATTTTGTCGACTGTCGGCTTTGCCGCAACATCCATGGCTTGCCGCAGTTTTTGCACGTGGCTCTGGTGCAGTTCTGTCAGTCCTTCCGCGATCTTGCGATTGCGCGCGATCGTGTCGAAGCGAGCCAGGCGATAGTTGCTGCTCTCGAGGATGCCAAAGAGGGCGTAGTAGTCCTTCGTCGAGATGGCGTCGAACTTGTGATCGTGACAGCGGGCACACGCCACGGTCAGACCGAGAAACGTCTTGGTCATGACGTCGATCCGATTATCGAAGCGGTCGGCCTGGTCCTGGCGAATATCAACTGGGGAATGAATCTCCTCGCCGAGGAACCAGAACGCGGTGCCGAGGATCGATTCATCGGCGCCGTCCTCCCCGATGCGCGGGTCTCTAAGCAGGTCGCCAGCAATGTGTTCCTTGACAAACTGGTTGTATGGCACATCGCTGTTGATCGCGCGGATGACGTAATCGCGATATTGATGCGCATTCGGAATGGTGTAATCGAATTCGTGGCCGCGGCTCTCGGCGTAGCGGACGAGGTCGAGCCAGTGGCGGGCCCAGCGTTCGCCGTACTGAGGTGACGCGAGCAGGCGATCGACGACCTTCGCAAGCAATTCGCCGCGCTCGGCCGGTTTGCGGTGCCAGGCGAGATTGAACGCGTCCGACTCGGTGCGCGAGGGGGGCAGGCCGATGATGTCGAAATGCACGCGCCGCAGGAGCGTACGGGCATCGGCGTCCGGCGCTGGCTTCAGCCCTTTCGCCTCGAGCTTCGCCAGCAGGAAGCGGTCGATATCATTTTGGGCCCAGGTCGCGTCATTGACCTTCGGCGCCGCAGGTACGCGGATCGGCTGCCAGCACCAGTGCTCTGCCTTGCGTTTCTGCAGGTCGAATGCTCTATCGTCTTTCTTTTTGACGACCGTCTCCGCGGGCCAGGGCGCGCCCATTTTCACCCAGGCCGTCATGTCGGCAATGACCGCATCAGACAGCTTGCCGACGCGAGGCATGCGCAGATCGACATTCGTGAAACGGATCGCCTCGATCAGCCGGCTCTTGTCGGGATTGCCCGGCACGATTGCGGGGCCAAGTTCGCCGCCTCGCAAAAGGCCGGCCTGGCTGTCGAGCAGCAGCTTGCCGCGCACCTTCTTTGACTTCGTGGAATGACACTCGTAGCAATGCTGAACGAGGACGGGCCGAATCTTCTTCTCGAAGAATTCGACCTGCTCGGGAGTGGGCGGCATATCCTGGGCGAAGACGTTGCCGGCAGCGGCGAAGACGAGGAGTGCGAACAAGAATCGGCGCATGTCGATTACTCGAAGGCGGGAACTTTGCGGATAGTGACATGATAACCGGGTTCGCTCGACGGGTCACGAGCAAAGCGTGTGATTTTCGCGTATAATGCTCGCAATGAATGGGCCGCTGGCGTATTTGAATGGCAAACTGTTGGCGCAATCACAGGCATCGATTGCGCTCAACGACGCAGGCTTCGTCTTTGGCGCCACCGTCACCGATCTTTGCCGCACGATTCGGCATCGCCTCTATCGCTGGCCTGAGCACTGGGTGCGCTTTCAACAAAGTTGCAGGTCGACGTACATTGATCTGGCGATCGGCGCGGATCAAATGCGAAGCGCAGCCGAGGAGCTGGTCGTGCACAATGCGAAGTTATTGGACGCGAATGATGACCTCGCCCTGGTGCTGTTCGCGACGCCCGGGCCGCTCGGACATTATCTCGGGCAGCCGTCGAATGGGCTGCCAACGCTGGGAATGCACACTTTTCCGCTGCCATTTATACGCTATCGGCCATGGATCGCGAACGGCGTCGTCCTGGCGACGCCAGGTGTGCGTGCGGTGCCCGGCGATTGCGTGCCGACACACATTAAGCAGCGCAGCCGAATGCACTGGTGGCTGGCGCAGCACGAAGTGCCCGACGGCGCCCAGGCGCTGCTGCTGGACCACCTTGGCAACGTCACCGAGACGGCGTCATCGAATCTGTTGCTCGTCAAGGACGGGACGCTCATGTCGCCGCCGCTGGACACCATCCTCAATGGTGTCAGCCTCGGCGTCGTTGCGGAATTCGCTTCGAAACTCGGAGTGCCGCTGAGGTATCGACCAATCTCACTTGAAGATTGCTATGCTGCGGACGAGGTGCTGCTGACTTGCACGACCTATTGCATCGCCGGCGTGCGACAAATCAACCACCAACCAGTTGCCTGGCCTGGACCAATGTTGCCGAGGTTCGTGGAGGCGTGGAGTGCGGAGGTCGGTGTCGACATTCACCGACAGGTGCTGGGAAAATGAAAACGGCCCCCGTCTGCACGGGAGCCGCTTTGGAAGAGATCGTCGATCAGGAAGCCGGCGGCTGTTCCTGCGCTGCGGGCTCGCTGCTCGCCTCGGCCGGCGGGTTTTCGCTGGGAGCGCCCTCAGGAGGAGGCGTCTCGGCCGCAGTCGGCGCTTGCACTTCGATCGTCGGCGCCGGGGCCGGAGCGGAATAGGCGGCCTTGGCGCGGGAGCGCGTTTCGCCTGCCTTCAGCAGCTCGAGAAACGCGGTGGCGCCAGCATCGCCGAGGCGGACCTGATGCCGTTTGAGAATGCGCGTGTAACCGCCGGGACGAGCCGCGAAGCGCGGCGCGATGTCGGCGAACAGCTTCTGCACCACGGTGCGATGATCGGCCGGACCGTCATCATCCTCATGCGGCTTCACTTCCGCTTCGGCAGCGGGCCCAAGCCGCGAGATGACGAGGCGACGCGCGTGCAGCGTGTTCTTCTTCGCCAGCGTGATCAGGCGTTCGACGAACGGACGCACCGCCTTCGCCTTCGGCAGCGTCGTGATGATTCGTTCGTGGCGAATGAGCGCCATCGTCAGATTGCGATATAGGGCCAGCCGATGCGTGGCATTGCGGCCCAGGTGTTTGCCAGCTTTCTTGTGTCGCATTGCATTAACCAGTGGTTAGTGGTCAGTGATCCGTGCTCAGTGGTCAGTGATCAGTGCATTCAACTAGCCACTGACCACCAGCCACTAGCCACTCTATCGCCGTGCCGGAATCTTCATTCCCAGGTTGAGGCCGCGTTCGGTCAGCTTCTGCTTGACTTCACGCAGCGTGGTTTCGCCGAAGTTGCGGACTTCGAGCAGTTCTTCGTCGGTGCGAATGACGAGATCGCGCACCGTGGTGATGCCTTCCGATTCGAGGCAGTTGGTCGCTCGGACCGATAACTCCAGCTCGGCCAGGCTCATGTTCAGCTTGCGCTCCAGCTCGTGATCGACCGAATCGCTGGCGGCGGCCGCCTCGGCACGTTCGTCGAGCGACATCTCCGGTCCCGGCTCCGCATATTGGATGAACGGGTTCAGGTGTTTGCGGAGAATCTTGGATCCTTCAACCAGCGACATGTGCGGGCTCAAGGTTCCGTTGGTCCAGATTTCCATGACGAGCCGATCGTAGTTTGTCTTCTGGCCGACGCGCGTTTCCTCGATCTCGTACTTCACGCGCACGACCGGCGAGAAGCTCGAATCGACCGGGATGACGCCGATCTCGCGTTCACGGCCGGCGTTGTCGTCGGCGGTGCGATAGCCGCGGCCGTTCTCGACGGTCATTTCGACCACGAACGGGACGTCATCGGTCATGGTCGCGAGGACGTGTTCGGGGTTGATGATCTGGACCGATTCGTCGGTCAACACATCGGAGCCGCGAACAACGCCGTGGGAGCGTTTCTCGATGCGGATGGTCTTGGTCTGGTCGGTGAGGTTCTTCACGACCAGGCTCTTGATGTTGAGGATGATATCGGTGACATCCTCGGAGATGCCGGGAATGGTGGTGATTTCGTGCTGAACGCCCTGGATCTTGACTCGCGTGATGGCGCTGCCCTCGAGGCTTGAGAGCAGGACGCGGCGCAGACTGTTGCCGATGGTGACGCCGAAGCCCCGTTCGAAGGGTTCGGCGTAGAATTTGCCATAGGTATCGGTCAGGGTCTCGCGTTCGCAGGTCAAACGGTTCGGCAGCTCCAGACCGCGCCACTTGATACGCATGAGGGTTGTCTCCAGAACTGTGTGAATGTATTTCGCAGGGTGGGTCGAGCAACGCGAGGCCCACCGAT
>DASRSQ010000559.1:0-6147 GCA_035656475.1 Gemmataceae bacterium
ACCGTTATCAACTGACGCAACTGGGCAGAACAACAATTGCGGCCTTCCTCGCCGCTCGCGAAGCGGACACTGCAAAACTAAACCAAGCGGCATGAGAAAATCTGCGCACGACGCGCGGAAGCCTGGGATTATTGTCACAGCGCTCCTCGGTGACCATCGACGATGCGCATCCCCGCCGTCGGCGAGACGCTCCATCACCTCCAGCTCGCCAACGGTTCGCGCATCCTCTCGCTGCCCGGCACCGAAAAGACCGTCCGAGGCTACAGCGGTGTCGCCCTGCTCATCATCGACGAGGCGGCTCGCGTTGACGACGCGCTCTATCGGGCGGTGCGGCCGATGCTCGCGGTGTCAAAGGGCCGGCTCATCGCGCTGTCGACGCCGTTCGGGAAGCGTGGGTGGTTCCACGACGCGTGGCACAGCGAGGAGCCGTGGCAGCGACTGCGCATCACGGCGGACGAGTGCCCGCGCATTTCGGCGTCGTTCCTCGCCGAGGAGCGGCGGGCGCTGGGCGAGCGGTGGTATCGACAAGAATACCTCTGCAGCTTCGAGGACTGATCGACGCGGTATTCTCCTACGCCGACATCCAGGCTGCGCTGCGCGATGACGTGAAGCCGCTGTTTCCGGAGATTGGCCGATGAGTTGGTGGCTTGGGCTGGACCTGGGGCAGGCGTCGGACTTCTCGGCGCTAGCTCGCGTCGAGCAGGTGCGGGGCCGCTGCGCGGTGCGGCACCTCGAGCGGTTCCCGAACGGGACTCCGTACACGGACGTCGTTGCCCGCGTCCGCGACGTCGTGGCGGCGCCGGCGCTCGCGGGCTGTACGCTGGTGCCGGACGCGACGGGCGTCGGACGCGCGGTCGTCGACCTGCTACTGCAGGCGGGGCTGGCGGCACGTGTGCTCCCCGTCACGATCACCGCGGGGAAACGAGTGACCAGCGACGGGCGCGGCGGGGCCAATGTGCCAAAGAAGGATCTGGTCGCAGCAGTGCAGGCGGCGCGGCGGGACCCGCGACTCGAGGTCGCGTCGAGTCTGCCGCTGGCGCAGGTGCTGGTGCGCGAGCTGGAGGCGTTCACGGTCAAAATCACGGACTCGGGCAACGAGACGTTCGGTGCCGACAAGGACCGTTCGCACGACGACCTTGTTCTCGCCGTCAGCCTGGCGTTGTGGGCGGCGGAAAACGTGAAGTACGAAAACAGATCCACTTTATAAGAAGGAGTCCATTGCAGTTCGAGCGAGATGCGTCAGCGTGGAACTATCAAGGAAGCCTATGTCCGGGTTACGTGAAAGTAACTGGTCGTTAATTCGTACAGTGATATAGCATTTCCAGCAACTTTCGTAAGACGACAGATCATCGTGACCTCTGCGGTGAAAAGGGCATTCTCCGCCCGGTGATTTCGCGGTAAGGAGGCGGGTCAACATAAGCATCCGAGTTATCCGGCAGGTTCTGCAATGTGAAATGAGTCTTGGCGACTACGACACTTCCCATGATCTGTTCCGCTTGCGTGTCAGTGGCGTCCGTATTTCGACAATTACTGTAAGTAGACGTTTAGGTCGGGACGTTTCTTTTTGAGATTTTCGATCGCTGCCTTGCTAGTTGTCTTTGTAGGTACCCAGACGCGCTGCAGGGCAGTCAACACTGCCACATGAGGCAGAGCCTTGTCAGTGATAGGAGTACCTCCCAATCCAAGAGTGCGCAGCTTTTGCAGATCCTTCAACCGTGCCAAGGCGTCGTCGGTTACATGCGCTCCGTAAAGATCGAGATCGTGAAGTTCAGTCAGCTTGCCTATTTCGGCAACAATATCCGTCGGCAGGGCGCGCCCAGTTAGCCGGAGTCGAGTAACGCGGCCGTCGGCGTCCAGCTTGTATATTGGATCAAAACACTCAAGCTTGAGCAGCACTTCCTGGTCAGGCACCAGCTTGGCTGCCGGCGCTGGCATATCGGGCGCGGCCTGATCTCGGCGGCAGCCGCTGACAATCAGGCAAATCGAAACCAGCAACGCGATCAAATGTGCGGACAGTCGCATCAAGGTTCTCCCCGCTTGTCGACATCGGAAACGATGACCGTGTGGGAGCATCTGGGACACTTCATTTTCGTGCCGGCCTTTTCGAGCTTGGCTTTTAGCTGGCATCCGCAATTTCCACAGGAGAATTGCAACCTGCCGGCAGGTTCCGGAGCTTTGGAGGAAGAGGAAGGCCGGCTACCACGACGAAGCAGCACAATGCAGACGCAGATTGCGAATCCGAGAACAATCAACGCGGCTGTGGCGCCAGCCACTGCGAGCCAGCCAACTCGAGCCGGCTCCTGAACCTCTGGCTCCGCAGGCGCAGGAACGAGAACCTGAGTGGGCCGAGGCTTTGTAAACGCATCGGCGCGAATTCGGAAGTCCGTCACCACCACGTCCAAGGCGGCCTGCGATCCACCGGTCAGCCCGAGAATGCGGACTTGTCGAAGGTCCTTGGCGCCGAATTCGAACTCCTGCAACAATACGGGCTGCTTGCCGGCCTCGGCTCCGACAAAATAGAGCGTCTTGTCTTTCCGAACAAGGCGCAGACGGCCGGACTTTGACGCGGTCGGCTTGGCTACGGTTCGCACAGTCTCCACATCCTTGAAGTTCTCATTCCCTGATTCATCTCTCGGCACATTGGGGTTCCAGATCGTCGCCTGAGCGACGAAACGGCCCGGATTCTTGGGCCCGCCAATTGCTCGATTAATACAGGCTCGATTTTGATTGGAGCGATGCCAAATCTCGGCCGACGGTTGCTCGTCGGGCACGACGACCAGTCGAAGATCGCGAGCCTTCCCCGCGCTTGGCTCTTGCAACACATCGTAATCCAGTGTGATATCGAAATCTCCTTTCACACCAAAATCCGTGACAACACCAGTGCCTGGACGAGCACGCGGATATCCAGCCTTGAGATGGATGTGCAATCCAATCGGTCGATAATGCACCGACTCCGTCGCATCCACCCCGTAATGGGTCAATCCTTGCTTTTCCTTGGGATCCTTCAGCGAAGAGTGAAACTCGGCAGCGTATTCACGATTTGGATCGATTGCTCTGTCCACGTCTTGGGCAAGTGCGGCTACGAAGTGTCCGTGATCCGGTTGGTCGTTGACGGGCGAATCCGAATCAGCTTTTTGGCAAAGAGAAATAACTCCATCCCAGCGTGCCACTGCGAGAGTTTCGCCGTCCGGCGAAAACGCGAGGCCGTAAACCCTGTCAGGGAAATCCATGCGCGAGCGAACACGTTTCTGGTCGACATCCCAAAGGAACACTTCCGCCGGGCTCGTTTTTGCTTCGCGAAGCCCAGCCGACGAAGCGAGCGTCTTGCTATCAGGGGAGAAGGCAACACCCAACGCAGGATCCGCGTGTCCCTTCAGCGTGGCGTAGGGCTCGCCCCGCGCGCTCCAGATTCGAACGGTTTTGTCCCAACCCGCCGATGCAAGCATTTTTCCATCGGGTGAAAAGGTGAGCCAATGCGCAACCCTTTTGTGGCCGGGAAGCGTGAGGAGTAACTCGCCCTGGTCTGGCCGCCACAGTCGCACCAGACCATCCACGCCTCCCGAAGCGATCACTCCCTGCCCATCGGCGGCAACGCTGAAAACCTGACCTTCGTGCGCAGATAATTTGCGGATCGGTTCGCCGGAGTCGACGTTCCATAGCGTCACTTGGCCGTCCCATCCGGTTGTGTATATTGTCTTGCCGTCTGGGGAAAACGCGACGCAATCCACCTGCGTTTTCTTGGCGCCCATGGTGAACAGGATGTCGCCCGATTCGGCATCGCGCAGGCAGATCGTGCCGTTGTGTTCGGCCGAGGCCAGTTTCTTGCCGTCAGGCGAGAACACAATGCAGCGAACAGACTGCGGCGTGGCGGTGGCAAAATGCACTTGCCGCGATGTCACATCCCAGATGCGCAACTCTCCAGCGATCGGAGCACCCTTGGCATCAAAACTCCCCAGGCCCGCTGCCAGGCGTTTCCCGTCTGGCGAATAGGCCACCGACCAGACCCTGAACCTCGGCGTCTCCAGCCGGAACGCTTCCTTCATCCGCACGGGCTTGATCGACGGAACCTGGGTAACCTCGGCGGGCAGCCAGACGAATCCGATCCCCGCGATGATTGCGATCAGGCTCGCGACAAGAACCCCGTGCGATATGGACCTGAGCCAGGTCGTACCCGCATTGGCCTGCCGAAACAACATCGCTACTTGTTCCGAGACCGCGGGTGGCACTCCCTGGGACACGGGAACGCTTGCTGCGGCGGTGGTCGCAATCAAGGCAGGTGTCGCTGCGGAACTCATGCTTGGCAGCAACGCGGAGAGCACCAGACCCGACGCGCCGACAATGCCGCGGCGGACCAGACGATGCCTGAGAAGCTCCTTCCCACGCTCCAGTCGCCCGCGCAGGGTGCCGAGCGAGCAGCCTAATTCCTTTGCCGCCTCCTCCTGAAGCCGCCCTTCCAGGTAGCAAAGCAAGACCGGATCCTTGTATTTTTGAGGCAGACGGCGGATTTCCTCGTCAACGACGCGCTTGACTTCACGCCAGCTCAAATCATCTGGTTCGCTCTGGGCCAACGCCGGGATTGCGACCCTGAATTCGTGTTTTTTGCGGCGAAATTCGCTCGCTTGCAACTTGTGGGCGACGTTCCAGGCGACACCATATAGCCAGCTGGCGACCGAAGCGGTGCGGATGGTCGCGGCATTGTGTGCAAGAACTAGAAACACCGCCTGACATGCGTCTTCAGCGTCATGAGGGTTTTTCAAGATTCGTCTGCAAACGCCGAGCACCATACCGCTGTGGCGCTGCATCAATGCGGCGAAGGCTCGTTCGTCCTGATCTGCCAAAAACTGCGCAAGCAATTCTTGGTCCGGCGTGGTTGCTGGATTGCCGAAATGCCTCAGAATGAGGTTAAGGACGGAACCAGACATAAATGTTTCCCCGACTACGAGCCCTCTTCCATACCGTACCGCTCGACTACCACTCCGGCGCGCTTTTTTTTCGGTGAAACCTGGCAAGGCTTGTTGAACTACTGGTAAGCCGCTCAGTGGTGGTCATTTCCTTGGTCTTCAAGGTCCTTCAGCATCCCGAGCAGCAACGCCAACCTTGGCCACGTTCGGCAGAGAGCGGAGCGATGCTACGACCGGTGACAGCCAGTGGGCTACACCGCGCCGACAAGGATCGCGCTCACGACGAACTAACGGATAGTCTGGCTTTGTGGCGGCGGAAGAAATGCATCTGGAACCGGCAGATACCCCCTCAACCAATCCGATGAAATGTCGACAGTACGTGGCATCGAAGTGGACACAACGGAGGGGTTGCGTCCACTCAGTTACAACTCTGTTCTGTGCATCGGTCGATCGAAACCGGCGCATGTCGGGCGCCGAAAGGTAGTAGGCGCATCACGTGTTTGGGATATATTAAGCGGTAAATCATCACCCAATCTCCGGCTATTTATGCACTCGCGGTTAGTTTCTCGATCGGCGATTTTGGTCACTTTTCTGCTCGCAACCCAAGTCGCTGCCGCGGGTGGGCCGGCCAAGGTGCTTGTTGAAATCTGCGAAATTGGCATTCCCCAAAAGGAGGAATGGCCCAAGACGTCGCCGGTCGCGGACGAGCGCTATGATGCCGACGCGCTTGCGTTCTTTCATGTGCCGTTTCGCTACATCGATACCGGCATTCGCGCCGATCGCGCCAATCCATATTTGCTACGTGCCTCCGCCGAGGTGCTGCTGCCGGCCGGCAAGCATCGCATCCTGTTGCGCTCGCGCGGCGCCGGACGGTTGACCATCGACGGCGAACTTCTGCTGACCACGCCCTTTGTGCCAAAGATCAGCGATGGCCATTCGCCGATCCCGCGCGATTACCTGGACCTCGGGCCCGATTTTCGCTTCAAGCCGCCGGGCAACCGTGAAAAGTGGACGACGTTCGCCAGTAATGGCGGCAAGCACCGCATTATTCTTGAAACGATCGTGGGTGGCAAACGCGGCAACGGCATCATGCGGCAGGACCTGGGCGAGACCGTGGCCGCCATTTCACTCGCCGGCTCGCAATCGTTTCGCCTGATCGCCCCCGAGCGAGTCATCCCGTATACCGACGCCGGCTGGCAGACCTTCGAAGCCGTGGAGTGGACGCGCTTGCGCAAGGTGGAAGCTG
>DASRSQ010000560.1:0-9007 GCA_035656475.1 Gemmataceae bacterium
CGGCACGGCGCTCTGCGCGACCAGGGCAATCCGGCGCACGGTTGTGTCCTGCAGGAAGCTGGTGTCAACCTCCCAGTCGAGAGCGGCGCGATCGTGCTGCGTGGAGAGGCGCATCTCCACGCTCAAGTTTTCGCTTGCCGCGCGCACCGTCACCCGCATGCCGTCCCGCGTCGGCGCGGCCTCGATCGTGCATCGGAGCATTTCGAGCTTGCCGCGCGAGGTGTCGGCATAGAGCCAGAGCGCGGAGATGATCGGCCGACCGTCGCGGTCGAGGATGCGCAACACGCCCGAGTCGCTTGCATGCAGTTGGAAAAACGCGTTGGCAAACAGGTGTCGCCAGGAGCCGGCCGCAGGCACCTGGCAGCGTGGGATGAAGCGGCAGGTCTTGCCAAAGCGCCAGGCCTGGATCTGCCTGGCAAGCCTGACAAGCCCGCCCGTCCAGCGATTGGGATAACGTCGGTGCACGGCGTAAAGCGCCGACAGCGTGATGCCGCATCCCAGCGGCATGAGCGCCAGGCCGCTGCGCCACAATGCGAACATGGCGAGCGACAGAACCAGTGCGGCGGCATTCAGGAGAAGGAGTTTCATCTTCACGATCTCAGACCTTCCAGCGCACCAGGGTCGCGCCCCAGGAGTAGCCGACGCCGAAGCCGACGAGGGCGACGAGCTGTCCTTTCGTCAATTTGCCGGCGTCCTCTGCCTGGCGTAGGGCGATTGGAATGGAGGCCGAAACCGTGTTGCCGATGTTCTCCATGCCGACGAAGAAGCGATCGTCCGGAATGCCGATCTTCTTGCGCAGATGTTCGAGCATGAACTTGTTGGCCTGGTGAAACACGAACAGGTCAATGTCTTCCGCGCGCACCTTGCCGACGTCAAGCAGCCGGCTCACGCACTGCGGGACCGATTGCAGCGTGAAGGTGAAGATCTCCGGGCCGTTCATGTAGAGCTTGATCTTCTTGCCATGCCCGTTGCCATTGCCATTGCTGACGGTCGCATGTTCGACGGCGACCTGGCCGCGCATGCCGCCGGACTTGACGATCAGATTCTCCGCGCCGCTACCGTCGGTGCCGTAGACGAAGGGCCCGATCGCTTCCTGGCCCGTGCCTGCCTCGATCAGCGTGGCCGCGGCGGCGTCGCCGAAAATGGTGCGGACCGAGCGATCATCATGCTCGATGAACTTGCTGTAGGTTTCCGCGGTGAGGAACAGCACGCGTCGGGCCTGGCCGGTTTCGATGAGTCCCTTCGCCAGGCCGAGGCCGTAGACATAGCCGGAGCAGCCGAGATTGAAGTCGAGCGCGCCACAAGTCGTCGGCAACCCGAGGCGTTCCTGCACTAAACATGCGGTGGTCGGCAGAAAGTAGTCTGGCGATTGCGTGCACAGCAGGACGAAGTCAATCGATTGCGGATCGCAGCCGGTGCGGGCGATGAGCTTCTGCGCCGCCGCGACCGCCAGGTCCGAGGAGCATTCGCTGGGACGGGCGATGCAGCGCGACTGGATGCCCGTCTTGGCGTTGATCTTGTCGATCGTCCAGTCGGGGAATTCCTTGACGAGGTCCTCGTTGGTGAGACGACTCTCGGGGCAATGGTAATCCACTTCCGCAATGGTCGCTGTCATGCCGATCCCCCGTCCCTGGGCTGGCTGGTGTTAGGAAGCCTTGCGCAGCGTCTTGCCGCGCAACGTTTCGAGATGCTGATACAACTCGTCATAGCTGCGGCAAGCCTTGAGGTCGCGGATCGTCACCGCGGTGCCGATTTCCTTGTCGACAAACGCGAGGAACCCGACGATCGCCATCGAGTCCCAGTCTTGCGTGTAATCGAAGGATTCGCGCCCGGTGAGCGAGTTCGTGCCTAGGTTGGCGATCGATTCGACCGAGCGAAGAAAATAATCCTTGGTCATCGTAACCCCAATCCTTTAGGGATGAATCGGCATCAGGCGAAAGGTAATGCCGCAATGTTTCTTTGGTCAACGTTCGCAGATACGACATCGCCGATTTCCTGTCAAGTTCAACCGCGACCTGCGAACCGAGAGAGCATGGGCAGCGCAGGCTGCGGGTGCCTGCGATTTTGCTATTCCGTACAATGCGATCAATCGGCTCGCCAACTTCTCAAGGAGTCAAGGAATGATGCGCTCCCTTCGGACAATACGTATTGTCACCTATGCCATGGCCGTCCTCGTCAGCGCCGGCGCAATCCGCGCCGCGAGGGCACAAGAGGCGGACAATCCCAAGAAGGTGGTCACCGTCGAAGGGATCACCGAGTATCGCTACAAGAACGGCCTGCGTTTCCTCTCCTATCCGGATGCGGCCTCCTCCAGCGTCACCATCAACATGACCGTCCTCGTCGGCTCGCGCCACGAGGGCTACGGCGAAGCCGGCATGGCGCATCTCCTCGAGCACATGCTATTCAAGGGAAGCAAGCTCTATCCCAATTCCGACGCGCTCGACAAGGCCATGCAGGCCCACGGCGTCTCGCGCAAGGAATACAACGCGACCACCTGGACCGATCGCACCAACTACTACGAGACCTTCCCCGCCAGCGCCGAGAATCTCCGCTTCGGCCTGGAGATGGAAGCCGACCGGCTCTACACGGCCCACATCCGCCGCGAGGATCTGGCCAAGGAAATGACCGTGGTCCGCAACGAGTTCGAGCGCGGCGAGGACAACCCCGCGGGCATTCTGAATCAGCGCATGTACGCCGCCGCCTTCGAATGGCATAACTACGGCAAATCGACGATCGGCAACCGCGCGGACATCGAACGCTATCCGATCGAGCGCCTGCAGGGCTTCTATAAGAAGTATTACCGAGTCGACAACATCGTCCTGACGGTCGCTGGCAAGTTCGACGAGAAGAAGGCCCTCGCGGACGTGACGAAATACTTCGGCGGCCTCAAGGCGCCGGACACGCCGATCGAGAACACCTACACGGAGGAGCCGGCGCAAGACGGCGAACGCTCCGTCACGGTGCGCCGCGTCGGCAAGGTGCCGATCGTCGGCCTGATGTATCACATCCCGGCCACCGCCCATCCGGACAACGCTGCCTGCGAGGTTCTCGGTCTCGTGCTTGGCGACACGCCGACGGGTCGGCTGTACAAGGCGCTCGTCGAGAAGAAGAAGGCAAGCTCCGTCAGCTACGGTGTCACCAACTGGCACGACCCGGGTGTGATCGAATTCACGGCACGAGCGTTGGACAAAGTGCCCGCAACGGAGTTGCGCGACCTGATGATCGACGTCGTCGAAGAAATGCCGAAAAATCCTGCGACGGAAGAAGAGGTCGCGCGCATGGTGCGCAAGTATCTGTCGTATCGCGAACAGGTGATGACCAAGAGCAACGAGGTGGCCCTGGAACTGAGCGAATGGATCGGCGCCGGCGACTGGCGGTTGCTGTTCCTGCATCGCGATCGGGTTGCCAAGGTGAAGGCGGCCGACGTCAATCGCGTGGCCGCCAAGTATCTCAAGCAATCCAATCGCACCGTCGGCATGTTCCTGCCGTCAGCTACCGTGGTGCGCACACCGGTGCCAGAAGCGCCGAGCCTGGCCAGCGTGTTCAAGGACTTCAAGGGAGGCAAGGAAATCGCCGCAGGCGAGACGTTCGATGCCACGCCCGAGAATATCGAGAAACGCGTAAAACGATTCACGCTCAGCAACGGTTTGAAAGTCGCGTTCCTGCCCAAGAAGACGCGCGGCGAAACCGTGACCGGCGAACTCGTGCTCCGCTTCGGCGACGAGAAATCCCTCACCGGCAAGACGACTCCCGCCGGCCTCATCGGCACCATGATGATGCGCGGCACCAAGACCCTCTCTCGGGCCCAGATCCAGGAACAGCTCGACAAGCTCAAGTCCACCCTCTCGGTCTCGAGCGGCACCGGCACCATCTCCGTCAGCTGGGACAGTACACGCGGCCACAACGCCGAGCTGCTGACTCTGCTGCGCGAAGTCCTGCGGGAACCGATCTTCCCGGCCGGCGAGCTCGACGAACTGAAGACGCTGATGAAGCAAAGCATCGAGCGCGGCATGACCGACCCGCAATCACTCGCGGTCAACGCGCTCAATCGCAAACTGAATCCGCATCCGTCGACCAGCATTCACTACGTGCCGACGCTGGAGGAATCGCTACAGCGCATTGCCAAGGTCACGCGGGACGATCTCGTCAAGATCTACCAGGACCAGATCGGCGCCACGCACGGCGAGCTGGCCATCGTCGGTGATTTCGATCCGGAGGCGACCGTCAAGCAACTGGAGGCGATGTTCGCCGGCTGGAAAAGCGACACGCCGTACAAACGCATCCCGGATGTGCTTGTGAAGGACGTCAAGGGATCGATCGAGTCGATCAATACGCCGGATCGCGAGAACGCCATCTTCCTGTCGGCGTTCCGCTTCGCCATGGACGACAACGACCCGGATTACACCGCCCTCGAGATCGGCAACGAAATCCTCGGCGGCAGCTTCACCTCGCGCCTCGTCGACCGCTTCCGTCAAAAGGAAGGCTGGAGCTACGGCGCCAGCTCGCGACTCTCCGTCGGCTCGCTAGACAAGGTCAGCCGTTTTCTCATCTACGCCTCGTGCAAGCCGAACGTTATCGATCGCGTAACGAAGGCGGCCGACGAGGAGCTGGCCCGCATCATCAAGGATGGCGTGACGAATGAAGAGGTGAAACTCGCGATCACGCACACCCTTGAGAACATGCGCCTGGAACGCGGCAAGGACAACGATCTGGTGTCAACGCTGCGTCAGGGGCTGCGGCTCAATCGCACCATGGTCTACGAGGCCCAGCTCGAGAAAAAATATGCCGCCGTGACCGTGCAGGATGTGAACCGGGCGCTGGCGGCGCATCTCATTCCTTCGCGGCTCGTGACCGTGCGCGCCGGCGATTTCAAGAAGAAGCAATAAACCGCCAAGCCCCGGGATGAGCGCAGCGATTCCCGGGGGTGAAGCCGCTGCGACGTAATCCCCCAGGAATCGCTGCGCTCATCCTGGGGCTTGGGATGGTTGATTTTCCGCATGCTCGACAACGCTCCCTTCCTGACGCATCAACACGCCGGCCTGACGATCGAAGGCTACTCGCGCGCCGCCGTGCAGAGCTACTGGCGCATTCCCGAACTCAGGCTCGGCTTCGACCTCGGCGCCCAGCCGTGGGAATTCATGGGCACCGGCAGCTGGTTCATCACGCACACGCACCTGGATCACATGGCGTGCCTGCCGGTCTACGTCGCCCGGCGGCGCATGATGAAGATGGAGCCGCCGACCGTGTATCTGCCCGAATACGCGGTCGAGGACGTGCGCCGGCTGCTCCTGATCATGCAACGGCTCGATCGCGGCCGGCAGGTGTGCAACTTGGTCGGCGTCAAGCCCGGCATGGAGATCGAGCTGTCGCGCGATCATGTCATCAGCGTCTTCGAGACGACGCACACGATCCCGTCGGTTGGCTACCTCGTGTGGGATCGCCGCAACAAGCTCAAGGAGGAATACCATGGCTTGCCAGGCGACAAGATCCGCGACCTGCGACTTTCGGGAGTTTCGGTAACTCGCGAGGTGCGGACGCCGATCGTTGCGTACACGGGGGACACAAGTCCGGCGGGGCTGGACGGCTATCCGCCGGTGTACGAAGCGAAGATCTTGATCACGGAGATGAGCTTCATTCGCGAGAAGCATCGCCGCGAGAAGATCCACAAGTTCGGGCACATGCACCTGGACGATTTCCTGGAGCGAGCCAACCGCTTCAAGAACGAGCTGATCGTCTGTGCGCACTTCAGCACGCGTTACCACGACAACGAGGTGCGCCGGTTGGTGGAAGCGAAGCTTCCCGCGAACCTGCGCAATCGCGTTAAACTGTGGATTTGACGCAACCTCGCTGCGCGTAGAGTGCGTGAAACGCACCGTCAGCGACAATACCGTTCCAGCGATGCGGTTCGACGTCGGAGAAGGCATCTCTGGAAGCATACTGTCACTCACGGTGCGTTTCACGCACCCACATTCGCCGCTGCTCGGTGGGATTGTTAAACTTTGACGCCTCCTTCATCCGATGCAAAAGATGGGGTCTCAGTGCGCATCGCGCTTGGGGGAGTGGGACGGAATGGATGCGAACCGATTTGGGTTGAAGTGTCGGCCTTTCCCGCCGATGCCGGACACCGCGCTTTACTATCCTGCCAGCACGCACGAAGCGGCTCTCGCCGCCCTCGAACGCGGCATCATGCAGGATGAAGGCATCATCCTCCTCACTGGCGAACCGGGCACCGGCAAGACGCTGCTCGGCTACCTGCTCCTCGAACGCCAGGGCAAGGACATCGAAAGCGCGTTCCTGACCAACAGCCACTTCGCTGACCGTGCCGCGCTGTTGCAAGCAATCCTCTACGACCTCGGCCTCGATCACTCCGACGCCAGCGAACAGACTCTGCGCCTTCGCCTCACGGATCAATTGCTCAAAAACGTTGCCGCCAAGAAACGGACGCTCATCGTCGTCGATGAAGCGCATCACCTGAACGCTGACCTGCTCGAAGAGCTGCGTCTGCTCGCAAACCTCGAAGCGGGCGCCGGCAAGGCGGTGCAATTCGTGCTGCTCGCACAGCCGCGAATCCTGGAGGCGCTGCGGCAACCTGGCCTGGAATCGCTGCAGCAACGCGTCACCGTCCGCGCCACGCTGGGCGCGCTAGACGTCGAGGAAGCGTACGACTACATGCTGCACCACATCCGCTTCGCGGGTGCGAAGCCGGAAAAGCTGTTCGACGAAGTGGCGCTCGATTCAATTGCGCGAGGCACGCACGGCGTTCCACGTTGCCTCAATCAGGCGATGCATCAGGCGCTGGTGCTCGCGGAGGAAGGCGAATTGCCGAAGGTCGACGCGGAGGCGGCGCTCGAAGCGCTGGCCAGCCTCGGCATGTCGGTGGAGGAAGAGGCGGCGGAGCTTCCCAGCATCCAAAAATTCGCGGCTTGAGTCGGATCAGAAGTCAGGGCTAGAGAACAGGTAGGACAGGGACGGGCGAGAAGTTCGGCTAACCCCTAATCCCTCACCCCTAATCCCTACTGCTGGAGCGGTCATGGGTAGAACGCTAGAGACATTGAAGTTTGGCGAGGCGCGGCGTGGGTCGATCGCGGTGAGCAAGCCGGCAGAGGAGCAGCCGGTGCAGGATTGCGTCACCGATTGGGAGATCGCGGAGGAAGTGCCGTTCGTCGAGGTGGGCGCGCCGAACAAGAAGGTGGAGCTGTCGCCAAGCTTGCTGAAGCATCCCGCCCAACCCGTGGCCCAGCCGCCGCACCTCATGACCGAACCGGTCGTGCCCGCCGCCAAGGCCGTGTCGCTGACGCCAGCCAAGCCGATGACCGTAGCGTTTGAGCCGTGGCCGGCGGCGAGTGCGCCGAGCGTCGGCGCGGATGTCGTCACCTATCATCAGCCCGATCATGCGACGAGCCAGGAATACGCGGTCCTCTTGCAGACGTTGCAAACGGGCCTGAAGGCGGGACGCGCCAATGTGCTGATGCTTGCCGGCCTGAAGGCGAAGGTCGGGGCCAGCACGGTGTTGCTCAATCTCGCGGTTCGCGCGGCGCTCACGCAGAAGCTGCGCGTCATGTTGATCGACACGGCCGGTAAACCGGAACTCGCGCAGCGACTCGGCCAGGCCGGGCAGACCAGCTTCAAGGACGTCGTCAACGGCTCCGTCGCGCTGGAGCAGGCGATCATCAAGACCGGCATCGGCAACCTGCACGTGCTGCCGACCGGCGCCTGCCCGCTCACTTCGCAAGCCCTGAGCTGGTTGATGACCTGGCTGCGCGATCGCTATGACGTGATCCTGATCGATGGCCCGACGGTGGACGATACCGCCGGCCTGGGCTTGCACGTCGCACACGCCGACGGCGTCTATCTCGTCTTGCCGCGCGATGCCAAGGCCACGGGGCACGACACGGTCGCGCAATCGCTCCGCGGCATGGGCGCTCGCCTGTGCGGATTGATTCACACACACTTCGACGTATAAAGAGCAGGCAGTCAACGAGCCGCGACCGTGAGGGAGCGCTCCCTCACGGTCGCGGCTCGTTACGCGTTGTCGATTCTGCATGCTCCCCATTACCACTGCCAAACCTGACGAATGGGTCGCCGCCTTCGAGCACGCGCTCGCGCTGGTTCCCGAGATCGATCGGGCTGCGCGCGTGGCGCAATGCGTCAGCCTCCTCCAATCAGGCGTCTTCGATCCGCAAGGCATCTTCGTCACGCGGGAAGGCGGGCGTGTGCGCGCTCAAGTGTGTGTGCCGCTCGCCGGGGCCGCGTGCCTGTTCTGGCTGCCGACGACGAGCGGCCCGGTTGCGGAGGCGCTGGTGCAGGCGGGCCTCGACTGGTGTCGAACGCGTGGCTGCAAGATCGCCCAGGCGCAAGCCGGCGCCAACGAGATGGGGCGCGCCGATGCGTTGATCCGGCGAGGCTTCCGCGCCATCGCGCGGCTGTGTCACATGGAACGCTCGCTGGACGACCTGCCGGCGAAAGTAGCCCGCGATTTGTGCATTGTCCACTTTGAACCGGCAATCGCGCGGGAGTTCGCGGCGACGCTGGAGCGCACGTATCAGGACACGCTCGATTGCCCCGAGTTGAACGGCCGACGCACCATTGTCGAGATTCTTGAAGGACATCAAGGCCAGGGTCGCTTCGACCCGCACTTCTGGTGGCTGGCTTACGTGAACAACCAACCGGCCGGCGTCGCCATGCTCGCGGAGATGCCGGACGGCCTCACCTGGGAACTCGCTTACCTCGGCATCGTCCCCGAATTTCGCCGACACGGCATCGGTCGCGCCATGACCGTGCATGCCCTGCACGCGCTGCGCGCCACTTCCGCCATGCGTCTGACGTTGATTGTCGACATACGCAACCAGCCGGCGCGACACCTTTACGAGTCGCTCGGATTTGTCGCGACTGAAACCAGCACGGCATTGCTGCATTTCCTCGATTGATCTCCATTCCCCAAGCCCCGGGATGAGCGCAGCGATTCCCGGGGGTGGCGCGTCCGAAGGTTCAACCCCCGGGAATCGCT
>DASRSQ010000561.1:0-2641 GCA_035656475.1 Gemmataceae bacterium
TACGTCCTCTTCGTTTCCACGATCGAGTCCCGCAAGAACCACCTCACCGCGTTTGCCGTCTGGCTGAAGCTTATCAAGAAGCACGGCATCAAGAACGTGCCGAAGCTCGTCTGCGTCGGCAATCCCGGGTGGCTGAACGACGCGGCTTACGCGAAGCTGAACGCCAGCGAATTTCTCACCGATCATGTGCTGATGCTGTCGAAGATTTCCGACGCAGCGCTCTCGGTGCTCTATGAAAACTGCGTGTGCACGCTTTATCCCAGTTCCTATGAAGGTTGGGGCCTGCCGGTAACCGAGGCGTTGTGCTACGGGAAGGTGCCGATCATCTCGAATATCTCTTCGCTGCCGGAAGCGGGCGGACCGTTCGCCGAATACTTCGACGGCGAGTCCGAGAAGGATTTGCTCGATGCCGTCGAGCGCGTCGTCTACGACGAGAAATTCCGCGCGCGCCGCGAACTGAAGATCATCGCCGAGTTCCGCGCGCGCAGCTGGGCATCGATCAGCGAACAGATCATCGGTCAGCTGAAGGAGTGGGCAAAAACCCCGCTGAAGCAGCCGATTATTCCGCCGAGCGCCTCCGGTCACGGCATCTGGCCGGTCGAAGCCGACATGGCGGTGCTGCACCCGCTGACCAGCAATCACCGATCCACGCTGTGGGCCGGGCTGAAAAGCGGCGAAATCTTTCGCAACGGGCCAAACTGGTGGTGGCCGGAATTCTGGGGCTGCTGGATCAAGAACGCGGGACCAGCCCAGGTCGCGTTTGTGCTCAAGGACGTCGCGGGTCAGTCGCTCCGGGTCTATGTCGGTCTGAGGGGCGTGCAGGGCAAGTCCAGCGTCGCGACGCTCAAAAGCGAGGGCGTGCGCACGGTCTCGGTTTCTCTCGGGGCGGAGGAAGACAAGACGGTCGCACTTGAGCTTCCGGCGACGGATACGGCCGACCGCTTGGTCGTCATCAATATCTCCTCTGACGCGACCGCGGATTTCCGCATGTCGACAAGCGGAAGGGATTTCCGCTCCTGCGGAGTCGGCGTGCGCTGGATCTACGCCTGCCGCGACAGCGACGTGCTCGCGCGTCTGGCCATGGTGGAGGCGATCACCCTGGACGACTATGGCCGGCTCGAACGGCAGCCGCCCGAATTCGACTTCTTCCTCCATACCTGAGCGGCATCCGGACGGCCAACCTCATGCTCGTGATTTGCTATGGCATGGCCAAGTCGGGAAGCACGCTCACATTCGAGATGGTGAAGGGCGTGCTCGCGGGAGCGGGGCACGATCAGCGAAAGATCAAGAGTCCGGCATTGCGGCGCAAGCGCACCGGAAACTATTTCGCCGAGCTCGAGCGCGAGTCCCTGAGCGCACTGCTCGAAAAGATCGGCGATGAGCGCATGATCGCCGTGAAAACCCACATGGTTTTCGACGACGGCATGTTTGCCTGGCTCGAGGAGCTTCAGCGTCAGCGCAAGCTGCAAGTCGTGGCGTCCTATCGCGATCCGAGGGACATCTGTCTCTCGCTCGTCGATCACGGGGAGCGTTCGCGTGAGGCGGGCAAGGAGAGCTTCGCGCACATCCGAAACCTGGAGCGCGCCGCCGGGCTGGTGGAAAAGGCGATTCCGAAATTCCGGAAATGGGCGTCTCTGGAGGGGTCGCTGCGGCTCTATTTCGAGACGGTCGCCTTCGCACCCGACGAGGCCATTTCCGCCATCGAAGGCGTGCTGGGCGTGTCCTGCAATCATGAAGAGGTGAAGCGGCACGCGTTCGAGGACGCATTCACCCAGAAGAACAAGGCGCAAAAGAGCCGTTTCGAGCAGGAAATGGACGCCACGGCCCGGAGCGAACTGAGCGAGACGTTCGCCGATTTCATCGAGCGCGCCTGCAAACAGGGCGATCAGCAGTGGTTTTCAAGCTATCGCGATCAAATTCTCGCCCGCATCGGAACGGCGTCATGACATGCCGGGATGAGATGCGCCGGACTTGTCACGTCCGCCGCCGCAGCGAAAGATAGGCTGTGGAACTCTATCTGCATATCGGCACGGAAAAGACCGGGACCAGTTCCGTTCAGAATTTCCTCGCGGCCAATCGCGCGCGCCTCGCGCACATGGGCATACTTTATCCGGAGACGCCCGGCGCCAAAAATCACACCGGCCTTGCCGCCGCTGCCCAGGACGTTACCGACACGGGACCGCTGCGCAAGACGCTCGGGCTGCAAAACCGCAACGACGTCGAAGCCTATCGGGCGAAGCTGATCGAAGGGCTGAAGGAAGAGTACCGCGGCGGCGCGTTCAAGACCGTGATCATGTCCAACGAGCACTGCTCGTCCCGCCTTCTCCGCGACGAGGAGGTGCAATGGCTGAAGGATATTCTTGCGCCGCATTTCGAGAAGATCAGGATCGTCGTCTATCTGCGCCGTCAGGATGACTATCTGCTGAGCATCTATTCGACCGCGGTAAAAAGCGGGAGCGTGCGGCCGTTGGAAGTGCCGCCTTTGCGTTCCGCCGCCGCGCGGTACGACTACTGGCCGTTCCTTTCTCGCTGGGCACGGGTATTCGGCCGCGACGCCATTGTCTGCCGGAAGTTCGAGCGCGCGACGCTGAAGAACGGCGACGTCATCGACGACCTTCTGTCCGTGATCGGCGTCGAAGCG
>DASRSQ010000562.1:0-2824 GCA_035656475.1 Gemmataceae bacterium
TGGATGCACGCGCGTGATCGACCACGTTGAATGAGAGGAGCGAGCTTATGCCGCGATTCTTTGTTTGCCAGCGCTCACGCGAACTGACCCTGTGCACCTGCTTGCTGATCTTGATGTTTTTGCCCGTGTTTTTCTCGTCAGCGAGAGTTTCTTTCGCGGCTGACATTGTTCGTACAGTGGCCAGCGGAGCATGGACCGAGGCGTCGGTGTGGAGCAACGGCCGCATACCAGCTCAGGGCGATCGAGTTCTGATTCGCCCGGAGCACTCAATTCTTTACAACGCCCACAGTGACGTGGCGATTCGCGTGCTGAAGATTGCCGGCACATTGCGATTTGCCACGGATCACGATACGCGATTGGACGTGGGGCTGATCAAAGTCGAAGCCGGAGAAGACGTCAGCGAGGAAGGGTTCGATTGCAACGAGCACTCGGCGCCGGAAGGTCCCGGGGCCGCGCGGCCGGCGCTCCTGGTGGGGTCGCAGAACCATCCGGTGCGAGAAGGCTTTTCGGCTCTCATCCGGTTGGTCTATTTCGAAGGGATGGACAAGGAGTCATGCCCGGCAATCGTCTGTTGCGGCGGCCGCATGGAGTTTCATGGTACGCCGATGAACCGTACGTGGGTGAAACTCGCCGCCACGATCAAAGACGGAGCGACCGAAATCGAATTGGCCGAGCCCGTCAGGGGCTGGCGTTCCGGCGATCGGGTTTTGATACCTACCACGGCTGGCTTGTCGCTGTTCGAATTTCGCGATAAGGAGCGGCGCGTCATTCCCACAGTGCGCGATCGCAGCCATTCGGAGGAACGCACGATCAAGAGTGTCGATGGCACGAAGCTAGTGCTCGACAAGCCGCTCGCGCATCGACATCGCTGCGATGGAGACTTTCGCGGCGAAGTAGCGAATCTCAGCCGCAATGTCGTGATCGAATCTGCCGATCCTGGCGGCATTCGTGGCCACACGATGTACCATGCCAACTCGCAGGGTTCGATCTCTTATGCCGAGTTTCGGCATCTCGGCAAGCGCGGCGTGCTGGGGCGATACAGCCTTCACTTTCATCTGTGTCGCGATTCGATGCGTGGCGCGTCGGTCGTCGGCGCCTCGATTCATGACAGCGACAACCGCTGGCTCACCGTGCACGGAACCGATTACCTGCTGGTGCGCGACTGCGTGGGATACAACAGCCTGGGCCATGGCTTCTTTCTGGAGGACGGCACCGAAGTGTTCAACGTCTTCGATCGAAACCTGGCCGTGCAGGCTCGGCACGCGGCGCCGCTACCGAAGCAAATGTTGCCTTACGACGAGAACGAGGGAGCCGGTTTCTGGTGGGCGAACTGCCTGAATACGTTCACACGAAATGTTGCCGCCGAGTGCGACCAGTACGGTTACCGCTTCGAGGCAACGCAGACATCCGAATTCTCTCCGGTGCTGGCTGTTCCGCAAGCTGATGGAAAACTCGCGGAGGTCGATATCCGCACGCTTCCCTTTGTACGCTTCGACGACAACGAGGCCCATTCCCAGCGACGCTTCGCGCTGAATTTGGGCGGCATTCGCCACGTTTCCGACGCAGAAGACTATCGCATGCTGCGAGAACCGAACCCCGACCTCTCAAGGATTCAAGGCGGAGACGTCCAGGGTGTCGGGCCGGACACCAGGCATCCCTTCATCATTCGCAACTTGCGCGTGTGGGAGAGCCAGTGGGTCTTTCACGGTGGATCGCCCTCGGTGCTGCTCGACGGCGTCGAGGCCATCGATTGCACCTACGGAATTTTTAAAACCCGCATGGACGCACACGAATATCGCAAGCTGAATATGAAACGGATCGACACGGCGGACATCTTCGAACCGTGGGGCAACTCGACGCTCGCGGAAGATTACGAGCGATCTCTCGACGATACCGTTGACGATCTGCCGCCAACGACGGTTATCACACGCTACGAAGCCCGGGATGACGGTCGGCTGTTGGTTTATGGAATTGCCGCTGACAATGGAACCATCAAGCGTGTCACGGTGAACGGGCAAGAGGCCACACCGCTCGTGGCCGGTGCAGGCCTGGAGGACTGGCAGATTGTTTTGCAACTTGCGCCAACGACGCAAACCGTCGAACTTCTCGCGGTTGCCGAAGATAAAAAAGGTAACCTCGAACCGCTCCCGCACCGCATGAGGGTCAATTTGTCACAAGAGCCGGCATCATTCGACAGCCGCGCGGCGGCGGGGAAGTGAGCGGAACCGCTCTTATAGCCCCTCATAGGTAGTATCGCGGTGCGGCGAAGAATTCGCCACGCGCGCCGCATATTTCATCTGCCCGCGCCGCGATCCGGGTGGCCGTACGAACAGGCGATCGGTCAAAAGCGACTACTGTGCGGCGGAACGGGCGCGATCGCGACCAACACCCTCCGATTTCGCCCGCTCACGGCGTGCGAATTGCTCTCGGGCGACGGCACAGATGCTGTTCGTTGCTCCGCTTTAGAAGGATCACCATGCGCTCGAATCTCCTCGCTCGTCCTCTGCCTGCTCTGTTGGTGCTTTCCCTCGTGGCAAGTGCCCGTAGTCAGACGATCCTGTACAACTCAAACGGCTTTGAAGCACCGACGTTCACGGCGGGAAGCCCTCTAATCGGCCAGGATGACAACAATCCTTGGCAATCCGCAGGGGGAAGCCCCACGGCGTATGTCGTCGAATCCTCGACCGTGGCCTCAGGGGCGCAGGCTGTGCAAGCCAACGGCGGCGGATTGAACGACGCCTCGTTTGCATTCCCCGGCATCTTTTACGCACCTGGGCCGGACGAGAGAGTCGACATTCAGGTTGATATGGCCCGTACGCTGTCG
>DASRSQ010000563.1:0-5851 GCA_035656475.1 Gemmataceae bacterium
ATTCGACTCTCTGTGCCCTCTGTGTCCTCTGTGGCTAAATGCATTTGGGAGCAATCATGGCAAAACGCGTGCTCATCGTCGATGACGCCATGATCATGCGCATGCGCATCAAGGAGATCGCTCAGTCGGCGGGCTGGGAAATTGCCGGCGAGGCGAGCAATGGTGAGGAAGCCGTCGCGCGCTACAAGGAATTGCGGCCCGATCTTGTCACGATGGACATCGTCATGCCGACCATGGACGGCGTTTCGGCCTTGCGGCTGCTTCGCCAGGAGTGCCCCGAGGCCCGCGTCGTCATGGTCAGCGCCGTCGATCAGCGCGAGAAGCTGACCGAGTGCATCCGTCTGGGCGTCGTCGATTTCATCGTCAAGCCGTTCGACAAGGTGCGGCTGAAACTCTTCTTCGAGAAGTATGGAGAGGTGAAATAACGTTGCCTGCGCCCTTGCGAGTCCTGGTCGTCGATGACTCGGCACTTTATCGCCAGTTGCTGCGCAACGTGCTGCGGGACATTCCGAACGTCGAGTGCGTCGGCGCCGCCAAGGGAGGGACCGAAGCGCTGGAGATGGTCGACACGCTGAAGCCGGACTTGTTGACACTCGATGTGCGCATGCCCGACATCGATGGGATCGAGGTGCTGCGCGAGCTGCGCAAACGGCGTTCGTCGGCGAAGGCGCTCATGGTCAGCAGCCTGACCGCGAGCGGAGCCCAGGTCACAACCGATGCCCTGCTCGAAGGCGCGTTCGATTTCATCCTCAAGCCCGCCGGCGGCGATGCGTGCGTCAATCGGCAGGCACTGCACGCGGCCCTCGTCGAAAAAATCGATGCCATGCGGCCGAGCGTCGATGTCAAGATGGCGAAGCCGGCGCGCAGCAATAGCGAGCTCATTCAGCCGTCAGCGCGTTTCGAGGCGGTCGTCATCGGCACCTCGACGGGGGGGCCGGTGGCGCTGCGCGAGGTGTTGCCTGCGTTTCCGGAGGACTT
Source organism: Gemmataceae bacterium (assembly GCA_035656475.1). GTDB lineage: Bacteria > Planctomycetota > Planctomycetia > Gemmatales > Gemmataceae > SIAQ01. Next base: position 979 of record DASRSQ010000563.1, read on the forward strand.
TCCGCTGCCGATCCTGATCGTGCAGCACATGCCGGCGCAGTACACGCATTCGCTGGCGGAACGGCTCAACCAGATGTCGCCGCTCGAGGTGGTCGAGGCGTGCGACGGCATGACGCTCGAAGCGGGCTGGGCGTATCTTGCTCCGGGCGGCCGACACATGAAGGTCGCGCGCCGTGCGGGCAAGCCGGTCATCCAGATATGCGACGACGCGCCGGAGCACGGTTGTCGGCCTGCGGTCGATGTGCTGTTTCGTTCAGTCGCCGACGCGCTGGCGGGCAAGGTCATCGCGGTCGTCCTGACTGGCATGGGGCGCGATGGTCTCGAGGGATGTCGCCAACTCAAGCAGCGCGGCGCGTTTGTGATCGCCGAGCATGCCGACAGCTGCGTGGTGTATGGGATGCCGAAGGCGGTCGCGAACGAGGGGCTCGCCGATTGCGTGGTGCCGCTGGATCAGATTGCGAGCAACATCGTGCGCCGTGTCAAGCGCCAATGACATCAGGGATCGATTGAGGTGGTCGTGCTGGACATGCTGCTGGATCTTTGGCCGTGGCTCGTCGGAGCCGCGGCGCTCGTGGCGGACCTCATCGTCTCGTATCACATCATTCTCTACAAGCGTGATTCGCGGGCGGCGGTTGCCTGGCTAGGGATCGTGTGGTCGGCGCCGCTGATCGGGGCGACGATCTACTGGGTGTTCGGCATCAATCGCATCGTGCGGCGGGCCCGGAAAATGAGGCGCCGGCCGAAGAAGACGCCGCCGCCGGTCGGGTCCGGCAATGAGCTGCCGCCGAGCCCGCCCGAACCGATTCCGCCCGAGGCGGCCCACCTGATGCCGCTCGCCAAGCTCGGCACGATGGTGACCGTCCTGCCGATGTGCCAGGGCAATACCATTCAGCCGCTGCACACCGGCGATGAGGCGTATCCTGCCATGTTCGAGGCGATCGAGCAGGCCCAGCACTCCGTCGCGCTCAGCATGTACATCTTCAACAACGATCACATGGGTCAGCGGTTCGTGGAGGTGCTTGGCCGGGCGGTGCAACGTGGCATCGAGGTGCGCGTCCTGGTCGATGGCGTTGGCGCCCAGTTCGGCTGGCATTCGATCGTCGGCCCGCTGGAGCGCGCAGGCGTGCGCACGGCGACGTTCAATCCGACGCTGGTGCCGCGCTATTTCTCCTATGCGAACATGCGCAACCATCGCAAGCTATTGATCGCGGACGGACGGATCGGCTTCACGGGGGGCATCAACATCGGCGACAACTATTGTCCGGGGATTAAGCCGCCGTTGCCGATCGACGACATGCAGTTTCGCATCGAGGGACCGGTCGTCGCGCACATGCAGAGCACGTTCATCGAGGACTGGAAATTCGCGACCGAGGAAACGCTGTCGGGAGGTCGCTGGTTTCCGCATCTGGAGGCGAACGGCACGCAGCCGGCGCGCGGCATCGCCAGCGGGCCGGACGAGGATTTCGAGAAGGTGCGGCTCGTCATCCTCGGAGCGCTCAGCGAGGCGCAGGATCGCATCTGCATCATGACGCCGTACTTCCTGCCCGATGCGGGGTTGGTGTCGTCGTTGACGATTGCCGCGCTGCGTGGCGTTCAGGTGGACATCCTGATCCCGGCGCTGAGTGATTTGCGGCTCTTGCCCTGGGCGTGCGCGGCGGAGTTGCCACAGGTGCTGGAGTATGGCTGCCGGGTCTGGCTGATGCCGCCGCCGTTTCGCCACACGAAGCTAATGATGATCGACGGCCTGTGGACGATGCTCGGCTCCGCGAACATGGATGCGCGCAGCCTGCGGCTGAACTTCGAATTCAACATCGAGTGCTACGATCGCGGTTTGACGGAGATGCTGGAAAAGCGGTTTCAGGAGTATCTGACACAGGCGGAACGCGTGACGCTGGACAAGCTCAACCGGCGTTCGCTGCCCGTCAAGTTGCGCGATGGGCTGGCGCGGTTGCTGGTGCCGTATTTGTAGGTCAGGCTTTCCAGCCTGACTGTCAGGCTGGAAAGCCTGACCTACGGGCGTTACCCGATCATGTACTTGAGCCACCAGACGATGCCGAAAAGGATTCCAATACCGGCAGCGATGGGGAGCACGAACTTGACGAACAGGCCGCCCCAGTAATTGAGATTGGCCCGGAACGGCGTTTCGACTTCCCCCTTGCGGGCGTTTTCCTCGGCTTCGCGTTTGCGTTCCTCTTCCTCGATGCGTTTGAGGAGGCCGCGCGTGCGAGCGGTGTTCTTGTCGGCGGCGGCTCTGGTCATCTTGCCGAGAGCCAGGCCCTGGAATTCCTTGTAGGTGGAAAGAGCGCGGAAGCTGCCGGTCGGGCTATGGCTGGCACGTGCGGTGACGGCGACCGTCCCCTCGTTGACCATCTTGACGAGCTGGGCCGTGCTGAACTTGCGCGTCTGGACTTCGCCGTCGGGCGTTTTGACCTGCACATACCAGGTATCGAGGTCCTGCAGCGGAGCGGCGGACGCCGCGAAATCGACGTCGGCCCGCGACTTCATCGGCGCGGCGGTCGTCATCGTCTTCGCCAGCTTTTCCGTTTCCTCGCTCGGCAAACGCTGCGGCTTGTTGACAAGGAACGACAGCGTCTTGCTCGCCAGGCCAAGGCTCTCGAGATCCCTGATCAGCTCGGTGCAGCTCTGATAGCGGTTCTTGGGCAGCTTCGCCGTCATCTTGGCGATGATGAGGTCGAGCCGTTCCGGAACGTCGGAGTTGGTCTGCCGCGCCGGCGGAAAAGTGCCGACTTCCTTGGCCTGAATCACATCGACAATCGTGCGGCCAACGAACGGCGGCCGACCGGTCAGGAACGCGTGCAGCGTGCAGCCGAGCGCGTAAATGTCGCTGCGGCCGTCAATCTCCTTGGCGTTGCGCGCCTGTTCCAGTGGCATGTACCACGGCGTGCCGACGGCATGCCCGGTCTGCGTCAGCGACATCTCCTCGTCTTCGATCTTGACCATGCCGAGGTCGGCGAGTTTGACCGCGCCAGTCTTGTGCACGAGGATGTTGTCCGGCTTGATGTCGCGATGTACCAGCTTGAGCGTGTGAGCATATTCCAGGGCCCGCGCACAATCGAGCACGACACGCACTGCGTCGCCCACCGGGATGCGGCCAAGCTGCGACATCCATTTCTGCATGCTTTGCCCCGACACATACTCCATGGCGACGTAATGGAAGCCGTCGGTATGGTCGTAAGCAAACGATTTGACGATATTGGGATGGTCGAGCTCGAACATCACCTGGGCTTCGCGCTCGAGACGCGCGACCAGCTTGGGGATGTTGGCGACGTGCGGGAAAAGGATCTTGAGTGCGACCGCGCGATTGAAGCTGTTCTGGCGGGCTTTGTAGACGGCGCCCATGGCACCTTCGCCTAGCTTCTTGATCAGCTGGAAATCGCCGAGGGTGACGATGTCCTTGCCGAGGACCTTGGTGGTCCCCATCTCGGTGAAGTTGGACGGCAAACCGATGCCGCTGCCGAAGGAGGCGGAGTTCTCGCCGCCTGCATCAGTGACGCGGGTGGAGCCGAGGACGTCCCAGGCGGCATCGTCTTCGATGGGAGTAACCGTTTCGTGGGCCATCGTGGTATCACGCCCCTGAGCACTTGTGGAGGTCCGCTCTCCGGACTTTTCAGGCTTTCCCCCCGGGGAGACAGGGGGTGTCGGCTTGTCCATGCGATCCTCTGGCATGGCGACCCTGTGGGCGCAAAGGTCCCGTCAAGCTATCGGCAACTCAAAATCGATTCTCGATCTGTATATAGCATAGCATCTTTGCCGGGTCCCATCGACAAAAGCGCGCAAACGTAGGGGCTGCCCTGACAACGAGTTTACAGTTATTAAGACGTGTCTCTGTCGCCTTTCGTTCGCCGATTCCAGCAGCAGCGCGAAAAAATCACCCAGCCGTGAAAATTAAGCTATGTTTGCTCACCACGGGTGCGGCGCGCGCCGCGGAAGGCCATGCTCGCACCGGTCGCAGGATCACACTCGAATGAGCGAACCGCGCATTGTTTTGGCAGGCGTCGGCCCAAAGCTGTCAGGCTTGACGTGGGAAAGCAGCAAGGGGCTGCGAATTGGACGAGAGTCGAATCTTGACGTCGTGCTGCGCGACTACTCCGTCGATCGCCTGCACGCCGAGGTCAAGCATCAAGGCGCACGCTGGTTCCTGCGCGATGTTGCTCAGAACGTCGCCTATCCAACGACCATCAACGGGGTGCCGATCAGCAAGCCGCACGAACTGGCGGCCAATGACATGCTGCAGTTCGGCAGGATGCAGCTCCGCGTGTCCGAGATCGTGTCGGAGGCGCACCTGGTTCGCACGCCAGCGAAGCTCGCCGCCGCTCAAAGTGCTGACAAAAACGCCGGCATGCCCAAGATCATGACCAGCGGGATTCAGATGCTGGTCAAGGCGAAGACCCAGCAAACGTGGGACAAGGCGCTCGAAGCGGTGACCAACGGCGCAGCCGGCCTGCATCAGGATCAGGCGATGCTGGCCCTGGTGCGCGCCAATCACCACATGACGCACATCTCGCACCTCGAGGAACTGCTGCAATCGATCCTCGCGGACACCTGCGGCGCCCTCAACGCCCAGCGCGGCAGCATCATCCTCGCGGACCCGCAAACCGGCGAGCTGACCTTGAAAGCAACGCTGACTGCGTCAGGCCGGCCCGGCGTGCCGGTGCGTCCTTTCAGCCACACGCTAGTGAAACGCTGCTTCAGCCAGGGGGAATCGCTGCTGTGCGACGACGTCGCCGCCGACGAAAGCCTGGTGCTGGCTCGCAGCATTCGCCATGGCGCGATGGCGTCGGTCATCTGCGCATTGCTGCGCACGCCACGCAATCGCATAGGCATCCTGCACCTGGACCGCGGTTTCCTCGAC
>DASRSQ010000564.1:0-2342 GCA_035656475.1 Gemmataceae bacterium
GGCACCTCCTTGCAAATGACCAGCGGCCCCGCGCTCACCAAGCCCGCGGACATGCTTCCCTTCCTGACCAATGCGACGGATGGTTCCATCCTCTTCATCGACGAAATCCATCGCATGCCGCGCGTCGTGGAGGAATTCATCTATCCGGCGATGGAAGATTTCCGCGTCGATATCATCCTCGGCGAGGGGATCAACGCGCGCACGGTCACGATGCACCTCAAGCGTTTTACGCTCATCGGGGCCACCACGCGCAGCGGCATGCTGTCGAACCCGATGCGTGACCGCTTCAAGATCCACGAGCACCTGGATTATTACACGATTGACGAATTGGCGCAAATCGTCACGATCAACGCCCAAAAACTGTCGACCGACATTACCCCGGATGCGGCCCGGGAGATCGCCCAGCGCAGCCGAGGCACGCCACGCATCGCCAACTCCCGGCTCTGGTGGGCCCGCAGCTACGCCGCCAGCGAGGCGGATGGCAAGATTGACATTGCCATCGCCCAGGCCGCCCTCAAAATGTCGGAGGTTGACCTGCTCGGTCTGGATAAGCAGGACCGGCGTTATCTGGATACCATTGTCAATGTCTTCGATGGCGGTCCCGTCGGCGTCGAGGCACTGGCAGCCACCATGAATCTGTCGGCCGACACGCTGAGTGATGAGATCGAACCCTATCTCCTGCGTGAGCAGTTGATCGTCCGCACGCCGCGGGGCCGGATGGCGACGGCGAAGACGTACAAACACCTAGGCAAATCGTTCAAGCGAAAAGACGGCCCTGATGCGCCCCAAGGGTTGCTCTTCGAGTGAATTCTCTCTAAAACACCGAATAGCTTGCCCTTGTACCGTTTTTGCCTCCGGGCAACAAGAGTCGAGTTGGTATCTATACGGAAGTATAGTGTCGGACTTGGAAAACTTTCCGCGGCGCTAGCCAACTCGCTCTGGTTTGTCTAGATTAACATCGCCAACGCTGTACACCTTGGACTCGGCGATACAGCGGTTTGCGGGATTTGTCAGGAAAATGGACGTTCCAGGTTGTCCCGGCCGCATTGGCAATCATCCTCACTCAACTTGGAGAGCGGCCCTGGATGTCACGCAGCTTGACCCTCCTTTTTCGTCGTGATCCGTCGCGAGACCGCCTGACGGGCACCATCAAATTCGAAGGCTATCAACCCCTCTGGCCGGACGGCAAACCCGTCGCCGTCGGGATCGATACTTTTTGCAAGCATGGTCTGCGTCTGCTGGGCCTCGGCAAGCACCTTGCCGGCTGCCATCAAAAGCTGGTCCAGCTGATCTGCATGCCGCTTTCGAGCCGCGAGGATGACTTGAACCGTATCCCGGGCCACCGGGTGCGCCGCTTCTACCTCCAGCGTTCGGGCATGGTCGGCCGCCTGCATTTCCTGGACGGTACGCCGACGGCGTCCACGTTCGAACTGGGCCGCGATGATCCGCGCGTCCTCCACTGGGTGGGACTGACCACCCTGGAAGATGGCGGAATCCAATGGATTGACCTGGCGGCCGTCGCGGTGGAAACGCCGGTCGTTCCCAGGACGCGACTACAGACGATGGAAGTCTGAAAATCCGAAATCCGAACAATCCAAATAGAACCCACTGTGGGCTTTTTCTGGATCTGATTTGCTTCGGATCTCGGATTCTGCGAAGGCAATCACTTGCACTTCCTGGGCGACAGCACGCCGCCGATCTCGCGCCGCCCAGGTCCATCGCCGCGTGCAACGCATCCCGCTCGAACACCCCGTCCATTTCGTCCGCGTCTCCAACGGCGCGACTTCGCCGTGCATCAAGGTGCCGGCGGTCCGCCTTCAAGTGCTTACCAGACGTTCCCATTGCTCAGGACTTGTCCCGAAAGGTATGATGAATTAGATAAATCGCGATCCTTGGAGCCGAGGGATACGTAGTGAATCAAGACATTGATTTCATCCTGGCGGGTTGGGAATACAAGCCGGGAATGGCTCAGGCGCGCTTGGTGCAGGCCCGCAATGGGCGGCAGGTGATTCAGTTGCGGGTTGACTTGGGTGTTTTGCAAATAGAAACGGTCGGCCGACCCGACGGCGCGAAGCCCCATGGGTTCGAGACCTATTTCGATTACCTGGAGGAGCAAGCCCGGCTGGCGAATAAGGCGGAACGGAGCTTTTCGCTCAGCGACGAGCAGTGCCAGGAAGCCGATCGCGAGTTTTTGCAGTATTACCATCGTCGCATGTGCTGGCTGGCACTGCGGCAATTCGCTCGCGCGATCCGCGACGCGGACCACACACTCGCCTTCATGGACCTGGTCAAACGGCACGCGCCGAGCGACGAATATCTGCACGCGCATGAGCATTATCGCG
>DASRSQ010000565.1:0-5076 GCA_035656475.1 Gemmataceae bacterium
GCTCGACCCGCCCTACAGACGACCACGATGAACGAACAATCCATCCGATTTCGATTCGGCATCTTCGTGCTGGCGGCGCTGATCCTGCTCGCGGTGCTGACGATTTTGTTCGGCGGCTTCCCGAACTATTTCAAGCACACCACCGACTACACCATCGTCTTCGCGAATGCGCCGGGCATCGCGCCGGGAACGCCGGTACGGCGCTCGGGCGTGCGCATCGGCGAAGTGCGCAGCGTCACGCTCGACAACGAGACCGGTGAGGTCAAGGTCGAGATCAGCGTCGAGGAACGCTACATGCTGCGCAAGGCCGACAACCCGACGCTGGTGCAGGGACTCATCGGCGGCGATTCGGCGATCTCGTTCGTGCCGCCGGAAAACCTCAAGGGAGCGGATCTGACGCCGGTCGCGCCGGGCGCGGTGCTGCAAGGCGTGGCGCCGGCCGATGCGGGACGCATCGTGCAGAAGACGGCCGACCTGCTCAAGCCGGCCGAGGAGGTGCTGCTCGAATTCCGCAAGCTCGGCCCCGTTGCCAAGGAGACGCTCGAGGAGTTCCAGAAGGTCGCGAAAATGACGCAATCGGTCGGCCCGCAACTGGAGAAGGCCGCGAATGAAGTCAGCAAGCTCGCCCAGGCAACGCGCGAGCAGATCCCCGAGTTGAAGAAAACCAACGAGGAAATCCGCGAGACCGTGCGCATCTGGGGCAAGGTTGGCGAACGCACCGACGTCCTGCTCAAGGTCAACGAGGAGAAGATCAATCGCTCGGTCGATCGCATGGAGGAAACACTCAAGCGCCTCAATGACGTGCTCGGCGATGAAAACCAGAAGAACCTGCGCGACACGCTGCGCAACGCCAAGAATGGCAGCAAGGAGTTCGAGGAGTTGATGAAGGACAGCCGCGTCACGGTCAAGCAGGCGAATGATTCGCTGAAACGGGTCGATGAGACTCTTGCCGATTTGCAGAAAGCGATGAAGCCGTTCAGCGACAGCGGGCCGCGGATATTCAAGAATCTCGACGAGGGGACCGACAGCCTGAACAAGACGCTGAAGGATCTGCGCGAGATCATTCAGGTGGTCGCCCGCAACGACGGCACCATTCAGCGATTGCTGTCCGATCCGTCGCTTTACAACAACCTCAACGATTCAGCGGCGATGACGACCAAGATTCTGCCGCGTCTGGACCGAGTGCTCGCCGACGTCGAGATCTTCGCAGACAAGATCGCCCGGCATCCAGAGTTGATCGGCCTGCGTGGCGCCGTGTTCCCGAGCAGCGGTCTGAAGGAAGCGCCGACCACGCAGCCGTACCGCGTGTTCCCGCGGCCGTTCCATAGCGCGAATTGACTTCTGCGCTATTCCTCGATCTCTTCCAACTCCACCCTGGGCGCTTTCGGGTCAACGACCGGAATGCTCTCCAGGTCCATCAACACATCGGCGGCCGACTGATACCGCTCGTCCGGCTTCTTGGCGAGCATCTTCATCACGACTTTTTCGAGAGGCTGCGGAATATCCTCGTCGATGTCGCGCAACGGCATCGCCTCGCGGCGCAGAATCCAGGTCGCGGTTTCCAGCTGCGTCTTGCCGACGAACGGCGGCTTGCCGGTCAGCATGGCGTAGATGAGGCTGCCGAGCGCATAGATGTCGGCGCGCCCATCGACTGGGCCGCCGGCGCCGACCTGCTCCGGCGCGAGATAGCGGACATCGCCGAGGAAGTCGCCGCCGACCGTGACGTCCTTCGCCAGCGCGCCGGACAGCGCCTTCGCCAGGATCAGGCTGCCGAGTTTGGGGACGCCGCCCTTGCTGAAGAGAATGTTGCCCGGCGACAGGCTGCGGTGGATGATCTTCTCGTTGTGAATGTAGTAGAGCCCGCGCGCCAGCCCGAGCGCGACGTGCATGGCGGGCCGCCAATCGACCTTCCCCTTGCGGCCGATGCGAGCGATCGTGTCGGTGAGGCTTTCGCCTTCCACGTATTCCATGGCCATCCAGCAATAGGGCCCGGTCTTGCCGCCGCCGTAGAGCGTCACCAGGTTGGGGTGGCGCATGGGCAGCATCGTTTTGACGGCGCGGATGAATCGCTGCAAATCTTCCTCGTTCTCGGCGAACTCGGGCAAATAGACCTTGAGGGCAACCTCGCGGCCTTCCTTGGCGTCGGTGGCCCGAAAGACGAGACCCGAGTTGCCGACGGCGACGGCCTCGTGGATTTCGTAATGTCCGAGGCGGGTGTTGGCGAGCTTGCGCAGTTCTTCGGGATTGGTCGCTTCCTCGTCGTCATGATGCGCGGGTATGTCGATATCGAAGCGGATTTGCGTGCCGCCGAGATAGATGATATCGCCGTCGACGAGGGCCTGGTCGGTGACGGCCTTGCCGTTGACCTTGGTGCCCGACTTGCTGCCGACGTCCTTGATGAGCGTCGCCTTGAGGGTGTACTCGACCGTGCAATGCGCGCGCGACACCGCGGAATCAATCAACCGAATGTTGGCGGCATCCCCCCGGCCGATGGTGATCTTGAGTCCCTCGGTGAGCGGATACGTCTGGCCCTGGTTGGGGCCAGCGATAATCACAAGCTTCGCAGGCATCGCCCCCTCCCACGATTTCCCCACGTGACGCACCTTCTACGTAGGCGCTGGCACGGCTTTCACGGTTTTAACATATGCTGGAATTCAGTGTAACGCAAAGCACGCGATGGGTCTACCTTCCTTCAATGAACTGAAGACACCTGGCATCGAGTCGACCATTCGGCTCCCCTCTCCTCCTGGGACAGGGGTTGGGGTGAAGGCGGAACTTCAGTGTCCTGGCGATTCTGCCTTGACCCCCGGCCTCTCTCCCAGAGAGGGAGAGGGGAGAAAGGGAATCTGGGGGAGCACGGCGCTGCTCAAAGATGTATTGCCGTGAAGCGGCATTGCGCTATAAAACAAGACTGTTCAAGTGCTATTCGCTTTGCTACGGCATGCCGACCACGGAGCAGACGATTGGCGGGTCGGACGGATTGCCACCCTCCAAGGCAGAGCCCACGGATCTTCATCCTATAAGAGGAACGCAATGAGTACCGCTACGTTAAGCAAATCTCCTCCATCGCCTCAATCCACGGACGAATCGCGTGGGCAAAAGTTCCAGTATCCGGGAATCCCGACCACCTGCGACGGCGCCGAAGCCGTCGTTCATGTTGAAATCAACGTAGCCCAGGCCGCCGGTGCTTATCCGATCACCAGCTCGACCACCATGGGCGGCGGCTTCAATGCCGCGGTCATGAACGGCTACAAGAACCTTTGGGGTGATTCGCTCCTGTTCTTCGAACCGGAAAGCGAACACTCCGCCGCCACCGTTTGCGAAGGTTTCGCCGTCGCCGGCGGACGCGTGACGAACTTCACCTCGGGGCAAGGCCTCGTGCTGATGAAGGAAGTCCTCTACACGATCTCTGGCAAACGTCTCCCGGTGCTGATGAACATCGGTGCCCGCGCGTTGACCAGCCAGGGCCTGAACGTGCACGCCGGCCACGACGATTTGATGTCAGTCGCCGACGTCGGCTGGGGCATGCTGTTCGGCCGCAATGCTCAAGAGGCCGCCGACCTTTGCCTGATCTGCCGCCGGGCGGCGGAAGCCAGCCAGACGCCATTCTTCAACGTCCAGGACGGCTTCCTCACGACGCACACCGTGGAATCAGTGCGTCTGCCCGAAAAAGAGTTCATGAAGGAGTACATCGGCGATCCGAAGGAAAAGCTGGTCAACCTGATGGACCCGGCCAACCCGGTAATGTCGGGCGTGGTCCAGAATCAAGACTCCTACATGAAGGGCAAGATCGCGCAGCGCTGGTACTACGATCGCATCGAAGGCATTCTCGAAGAATGCTTCGAGCTGTTCGAACAGAAGACGGGACGCAAGTACGACTTCGTCGAAGCCCACCGCTGCGAAGACGCGGAGTTCATCCTCGTCGGCATGGGCAGCTACATGGAGACCGCGAAGGTCACCGTCGATTATCTTCGCAGCAAAGGGATTCCGGCGGGCTGCCTCAACGTGTGTGTGTTCCGGCCGTTCCCGCACAAGCAGATTGTCGACGCGCTCAAGAATTGCACCGCGTTCACCGTGTTCGAACGTCTCGATGATCCGCTGTCAACGACGGGCAACCACCTGACGCGCGAGATCAAGGCAGCCTTCTGCGACGCGGCGCTCGGCGTCAACGGCGTCGAGAAGATCAACAAGATCCCGCGCATCTATCACGCTGCCGCCGGCCTCGGCAGCCGCGACGTACGTCCGGGCGACATCATCGCGTCATTCCAGAACATGCAGAAGCCGGACGGTCAGCACTTCTTCTGCCTGGGTATCGATCACGCTCTCGCACTCAAGCGTGCGGAGGATCCGGATCTCCGGCCGACCAACGGCTTCTCGATGCGTGGTCACTCGGTCGGCGGGTTCGGCAGCGTCACCACCAACAAGATCATCGCCACCATTGCCGGCAATATCTTCGGCAAAGACGTGCAGGCCTATCCGAAGTACGGCAGCGAGAAGAAGGGTTTGCCGACGACCTACTACCTCACGATCGGCGATTCCCACATCTACATGCACAGCGAGCTCGAGCACATCGACCTCTTGTGCGTGAACGATCCGACCGCGATTCAGAATCCGCTGACGCTCGACGGTCTGCAGGCCGGCGGCGCCATCTTCATGCAATCGCAGTACGCCGACGCCGGCGACGTCTGGAGCCACATTCCGGCACCCGTGCAGAAGATCATCCGCGAGAAAAAGTATCGCGTCTTCTTCTGCGACATGGTCAAGATCGCCCGCGAGATGGCGTCCGAGGCCGACTTGCAGATGCGTATGCAGGGTATCGTCCTCCTTGGCGCGTTCCTCAAGCTGACGCCGTACGCCAAGAACAGCAACATGACCGACGAGCAGGTCTACGATGGCGTCGAGAAGGCGCTGACGAAATACTTCGGCAAGCGCGGCGCCCGCGTCGTCCAGGACAACCTCAACTGCGTCAAACGCGGCTACTCGGAAACCAAGGAAATTCCCGCGTCCCTTATCAAGGGCTAATTCTTTCGCCGCTTGCGGCTTCGCGCTCGCGGAGAAGTTTCGGCGAGCGCGAAG
>DASRSQ010000566.1:0-6432 GCA_035656475.1 Gemmataceae bacterium
CGCGATTCAAGGCATGCATACTGCCCAGGCCTGCGCCCGCCTTGGCCAGCTCGTCGATTCCGGAAACGCCGACGGATATACCTTGCACAACAATTCTTTCACGCTCGGCGGCGGCTGGCTGAAGCCGGGGGAGCAATGGACGTCGATTTACAGCATCACTCTCGAGGCGGGCAAGAAGTATCGCCTCCTGGCCGCCGGCGACAATAACGTCCGAAATGTCGATCTGCGAATTCTGAATGCCAAGGGCATCCAGGTCGCGATTGATGGAAATCATTTCTCCAGTGCGTCCGTCGACTACACCAGCACGGCAGGCGGCAGGTACACGGTGCAAATGCGCCTCCAGGCCGCCAATAGTACCGACGCCGTCTGCCTGTCGGCATTGATGGAGCATCTCGGAAAACGGAAGAGATGAAGGCGGCTGTGCCTTACGGCCATATGCGGTGCGCGCCTTGCTTTGCTGACCATCCGTAACGCCGATGAACAATCAAGAACACGAACGGCACTTTCTTCTGAAATCCTTTCTGGATTACTGTCGGGAAACGGCGCGCCTTCGGCATGTACTGGAATGTGGCAACCAACTCATTCCATTCAGAAAGGAACTCCCATGGCCAGGCTGCATCTTTTCCCCCTGCTCGCGGCGCTCGTTCTTTGGTCGGGAACCGGGCCGGCTGCATTCGCTCAGAAAGGCAAGCCTTCGAAAGCTGACATCATCCAACAACGTCGTGAGCCGATGCCGGCGAAGCCAAAGCCGGCCGAGGACAATGTCCCGCTCAGTCCGGCGAAGCAGAAGGCCCGCGATCGCGTCCAACAGGCGGAACGGCAATACCGGTCGATCGACGCCCTGATCGAGGTGCATGAAAATCGGATCCGAACGTTGCGTTCGATTCGCGTGCCGGCCGGCGTGCGTCCGCCGCAGATCGATCCGGTGCCGACCGAGTTACTGCAGCGCCGAGCGCATGCCTGGAACTTTCTGCAGGATGCGATCCGCGCCTACAAGCAAACGCCGTGAGACGTCGGATCGGACCGGGGACTCGATTCACCAGGGACGGGTCCTCGGCCATGGTTTGTTGACGCAAGCCAGAGCGACCGTTAAGATTCGGTAAGCTCGTGCCATAGGGAAATCCAACGTGCCATCGTCCAACGACAACCCCGGCTCGATCAGTCAAGCCTTTCAGGAACTGCGAGACGGCGACGGTGCGGCAGCCGCTCGTCTGTGGGAGCGATTTTTTCCGCGTCTGCACGGGCTGGCACGCAAGGCGCTTGCGGGCCGGCCGCAGCGCGCGGCGGACGCCGACGACGCGGTGCAAAGTGCGTTCGCCACGTTCGTGCGTCGCGCCCAGCAAGGCGTCTTTGGGCCGGTGCTCGACCGGGATGACTTGTGGAGCCTGCTCGGCGTCATTGCCGTGCGCAAGGCGCGGAAGCAGGTTCGTCGCGAATCAGCAGCGAAGCGAGGCCAGGGGCGCATCCTCGATGAAGCTGCTCTCGCCGCTGATGACGAACGTCCCGGACTGGACGCGCTCGCCGGCACGCCCGCAGCCGATTTCGACCTGCATTGTCAGGAGATGCTCGCCCCTCTGGACGACGAGTTGCGAACCATTGCGATTCTGCGGCTGCTTGGTCATCGGAATCGCGAGATCGCCGAGCAGCTTGGATGCACGGAGCGGCGCGTCGAGAGAAAGCTGGCCCTTATCCGCCAGTGTTGGCACAACCTCTATCCCGTATGAACGATTTGATCATCAGGAGGCGCCCTTTGTCTTCACGGGAATCCAATTCAGTTGGTGTAGCCAGGCAAGTCGATAAGCTATGCGATCGCTTTGAATCGCAATGGCGCGGGGGCAAAAGTCCTCGCATCGAGGACTTTCTTGCGGCGGCGCCCGAGGAAGTGCGTGTCGCGTTGTTCGAAGCATTATTGCCGGTCGAATTGGAACTGCTCGCCGAGAAAGGCGCGTCGCCAACAGAAACCGATTACGGCAAGCGTTTTCCGAAACACGCCAAGGCCATCGCACGCTGTTTCCGCGAACGCGCCGAGAGCGTCGGCGCGGAGGAAACAACGGTATCGCGGTCGAGCATTCGATCCGCGCCGCCGGCGCCGGCCGAAAAGGCGCTCCTGCCGGCGAACATCGGTCGATTCAGGATTCTTTCGATGCTCGGCCAGGGAGCGTTCGGCAGTGTCTATCGGGCGCGCGACCCACAGCTGCAGCGCGACGTGGCCATCAAGGTGCCTCGGCCCGGATCCTTCGCGACGGCTCAGGAGCGCGAGCGTTTCCTGCGCGAGGCCCGCGCCGCCGCAGCCGTGCAGCATCCCAACATCTGCCCCGTGTACGAAATCAATAACGATGCGGATGCGTTGTACATCGTGATGGCGTTTGTCCCTGGCGCCTCGCTCGCGGATTACCTTCAGTCCCGCAAGAACTCGCTCACTCCGAAGCAGGCGGCGGTGATCGTCCGCAAGCTCGCTCTCGCGTTGCAAGCGGCCCATGCCAAGGGAATCGTCCATCGCGATCTGAAGCCGGCAAACATTCTCTTCGACCGCGAACGTCAGGATGTCGTCGTCACCGATTTCGGCCTGGCCCGGCGCAGCCAGGCGGACGACATCGAAATCACGCAGGCCGGCGCCATCATGGGAACGCCGGCGTACATGTCGCCCGAACAGGCACGCGGCGACTCGAAAAACGTCGGTCCCGCTGCCGACATCTTCAGCCTGGGCGTCATCCTTTACGAACTGCTCGTCGGCGTGCGTCCCTTCACGGGCTCCATGGGCGAAATCCTCGGCAAGGTGCAGCATGTCGCCCCCGAACGGCCGACCAAGATCAAGCGCGGCATCGACGCCAGGCTCGAGACGATCTGCCTGAAGGCCCTGGCCAAGACGCCTGCGGAACGGTTCACTTCGATGCGTGAGTTTGCCGACCAGCTTGGCGAATACTTGAAACAGGCGCCCGCCGGCGCCGTGGCGGAAGGGGCGCCGGGACGCAAGGCCCCGGCTCCACCCGTCAGCGACACCGCTCAGATGGCCGAGATCATCGCGGCTATGTCCCTGGAACGTAAAGCCGAGGCACGCAAGATCGAGCAGTCGCACCGTGGGTTGACGCGCATGGTGCTCGCGGTCGGCGGTTGCCTGGGATCGCTGATGGTGCTGACGGCCTGCACCGGAGTCGTGATTGGCGCCTGGCTATATTTTCGCGGCGGTTCCAGCGGGCCCATCGTCACCGTCACCTTGCAGAACATCAGCTACCTGCAAGATCATTCCGTGCACTACTATCTCGACGGAAACGAGGTCGATTCCAAAAAGCTCGAGGGGCCGCTCAAACTTGCGGTCGGCGACCACAAGCTCGAGGGCAAACGCGGCGATGAGACGGTTGAAGAACTCCGTTTCCGCGTGGGCCAGGACGACAATCAAAAGGAGATTGTCACGCTGCCTGTCGAACGTAGCGGGCCGCCGGGCCAGGTGCATCACATCAAGCCGACAAGCGATCTCCACGTCTCGAGTGTCGCGGTTTCGCCGGACGGCCGCTGGATCATGGCGGTGCAAAGTTCATTCTCGATCCATAATTTCCGCAGCGGCAGCGTTGTCAGCCTCTGGGATCTGAACAACGGCAAAAAGGTGCATGAGGAACCGCTGGTAGACGCCGAACTGGTGGCATTCGCCTCGATCGGCAAGCATCCCTACATCGCCTTTCGCGCGGCCCATGCCAAACCTTTCGTAATGCAATACGATCTGAGCAATCCAAAGCGCTGGAAGGATCTTCGTCGCTTCGAGAGTCCTCGTTCTTACACGGCCGCCAGCCTCCACCTGAGTCGCGATGGCAGCTTTCTCTTGAGAGGAACGAGCCACGATGGCGCCGGCACGGGAATCTCCGTCTGGGATACCAGCGATGGCAAACCCGTCTGCGTCATTGACGATCTGGCCCTGGGTTGCCTCTCCCCCGACGGCAAACGCATCTTCGCGGCCAAGGGCAATGATCTAATCGTGCATGATATCGTTGACCGCAAGGCGGTGCCGGCTCAGACCTACAAGGGACACACTTCACCGATAACCTGCGTCACCTGTTCCGCGGATGGCAGACTCGTTGCCGCCGGTACCGGCGAACCCGCAAATGCGGTGCGCGTGTGGGAGGTCGAGTCAGCCAAGACGTTCGACCATTTCGCACGCCACGGCGGCAGCGTCTCGAGCGTTCGCTTTTCGCCCGACGGCGCTCGCCTACTCTCAGCCGGCGCCGACGGGATTCTACGCATTGCCCATGTGAAGACTGGTAACGCGATCTACGAGACGCCCGCCCAAGGCTCGGCGATCTCGTCCGCAGTCTTTTCGCCGGGTGGCGGCCAAGCCATCTTCGGCCTCTTCGACCGCACGATCAAGGTCTGGCGATTGCCAAATTAGCATCGCGCCCCGAACATCGTCGTAGGCGTTTCGTGAGCGTTCCTATCAACCTCTCCCTCCATAATATAGCGTCGTATCCATCGACACGGAGTCAATCATGGCCGAGAACGAAGCCGCCGTTCCCTCGTTGAACTTCATCCATCAGATCATCGAAGAGCACAACAAGACCGGTCGATTCGACGGGCGCGTCGCCACGCGTTTCCCGCCTGAACCCAATGGCTATCTGCACATTGGGCATGCCAAGTCGATCTGTCTCAATTTCGGTACCGCCGCCAAGTACGGCGGCACGTGTAACCTCCGCTTCGACGACACCAATCCCGAAAAGGAAGAGCAGGAATACGTCGATAGCATCAAGGAAGACGTCCGCTGGGTGCTGGCGGGCACCCTGCCGGCGGGACGCACCGATCCCTGGGACGGCCTCTTTTACGCCTCCGACTATTTCGATCAGCTCTACGACTGGGCCGTCGCGCTCATCAAGAAGGGCAAGGCCTACGTCTGCGATCTCACTCCCGACCAGGTCCGCGAGACGCGCGGGACGCCGAACCATCCTGGCACCAATAGCCCGTTTCGCGATCGCTCTGTCGAGGAAAATCTCAAGCTGTTCGAAGGCATGAAGAACGGCGAGTTCCCCGACGGTTCGCGCACGCTGCGCGCCAAGATCGACATGGCGGCCCCCAATATCAACCTGCGCGATCCGGTCATGTATCGCATCATGCGGGCCACGCACCATCGCACCGGCGACAAGTGGTGCATTTATGCCATGTACGACTATGCCCACGGCCAGAGCGATTCGATCGAAAAGATCACCGCGTCGATCTGCACGCTCGAGTTCGAACACCATCGCCCGCTTTACGACTGGTTCATCAAGGAACTCGGCATTTACCATCCGCAGCAAATCGAGTTCTCGCGGCTCAACCTGACCTACACCGTCATGAGCAAACGCAAGCTGCTGACGCTCGTCAAGGACAAGCACGTGCGCGGCTGGGACGACCCGCGCATGCCGACGATAAGCGGCCTGCGCCGCCGCGGCTACACGCCCGAGGCGATCCGCGCGTTCTGCGAACGCATCGGCGTGTCGAAGTACGAAGGCCTCATCGAGATGGCCTGGCTCGAAGATGCCCTTCGCGACGATCTCAACAAGAAGGCGCAGCGACGCATGGCGGTGCTGCGGCCGCTGAAAGTGGTGATCGAGAACTATCCCGAAGGCCAGGCGGAAGAACTGGACGCGGTCAACAATCCGGAGGATGCGTCGGCCGGCACGCGCAAGGTGCCGTTCGGCCGCGAGCTGTTTATCGAGCGCACCGATTTCCACGAGGATCCGCCGAAGGGCTATTTCCGGCTCGCGCCGGGCAAGGAAGTCCGCCTGCGCTGGGCCTATTTCCTCAAGTGCGACAAGGTCGTCAAGGACGCCGCCGGCAATGTCGTCGAGCTGCGCTGCACCTACGACCCGGCCACCAAGGGGGGCAACGCCCTGGACGGCCGCAAGGTGAAGGGAACCATCCACTGGGTCAGCGCCGCCCACGCAATCCCTGCGGAGGTTCGACTCTACGATCATCTGTGCAAGGTGCCGGAACCCGACAAGGTGCCCGAGGGGCAAGATTTCACGATCAACCTGAATCCGAATTCGCTGGAGGTGTTGACGGCGATGCTCGAGCCGAGCCTCGGCGCCTCCCCTCTCCCCCTGGGAGAGGGGTCGGGGGTGAGGGAGACCGCAAAATATCAGTTCGAGCGGCTCGGCTATTTCAGCGTCGACAAGGATTCGGCGCCCGGCAAGCTCGTCTTCAACCGCGCGGTGACGCTCGCCGACACCTGGGCCAAGATCGAGAAAAAAGGCAAGTAAATTCAGCTTGTGGAGAGACGTCGCCCCATGCGAAACGAGACCGGTCGATTTGACGAAGACGATCTCAATAAGTGGAAGAAGCCGAAGGACGAACCGGACCCGCTGTCCAAGATCCTGCTTCGCTCTTCCGAGAACGTGCAGCTCGGCGCGATCTTCGGCTTCTTCGTCGCTGCGGTGCTCGGTGCGGGGATGGGCTTTCTTGCATACAACTTTG
>DASRSQ010000567.1:0-2872 GCA_035656475.1 Gemmataceae bacterium
GCGGCCAAAGACGCGCACCGTTGCCTGGATGCACAGCGTGTCGGCGCCGTCGAAGGTGAAGTTGACGTGGGCGCTGGTGATGGGAAGCGGATGGCAGAGCGGGATCAGGTCGCCGGTGCGTTTGGCGGCCATGATGCCGGCCAGACGGGCCACCTCGAGCACGTCCCCCTTGGCCGCCTTGCCGTTGCGGATGAGGTCCAGCGTCGCCGGCTGCATGCGGACACGCCCGCTGGCGCGGGCCTCGCGCTGCGTCTCCGGCTTGGCGCTCGTGTCCACCATGCGGCTCGCGCCGGTGGCGTCGAAATGGCTCAGTTCGCTCACTGCTCGTAGACCTTGATCAGGCACCCGGTCGCGATTGCTGGCCCGCGATTGTAGGCGCGAACCCGATAGATTCCCGTCACTGGCACGACGAAGCTTACCCGGCCATTCGGGCCCACGCTCAGGTCCGAGGTCACCAGCTGCTCGCCGGCGTTGCCACGCAAGACATAGAGATCGACGTCGGCAAACTGGTTTTGCGGAATGGTGCTCTCCATGGTGACCGTGACGGTTTTTCCCTGCTTCAGACTGACCGAGGTGAAGCGTTTCTCTCCTCCGACCAAATTGGCATAGTTGAGGGTCTTGATCAACTTGCCACCCGCCGGCGGCGTGACGTCGGGCTGCGGATCGTTGATCGGCGGCTGCGGATTTGGGCCCGGGAATGGGCCCGGCGGATTGATCGGACCTGGTCCGGGACCAGGACCAGGCTGCGGATTCGGTCCCGGGAAGGGCCCAGGCCCAGGCATCGGACCTGGCGCTGGCATCGGACCACCGACGAAGTTTCCCTTGTTGGCGCCCAGCTTGGCCAGCTCTTGCACCGCCTGCGAAGTCAGTTTCAACTTGGCAGTCGCGTTCGAGCCTTCCGTCGCGAACTGGATCGAGGTCAAATCGGTCATGAACGCTTGGGGTATCTGTTGTTTGCCGGGCTGCTGAAACATCGCGCCCAGCTGCAGGATTGCCTTTAGCTGATTAAACGACTCTTCGGCGGCCGTTTTGACCTTGCCCGCGTCGTCGGCGTTCTTGCAGGGGACCGAGGCTTGGATCTTGATGTCCTGATTGTCCGCAACGTCGATGGTCACGGTCACTCCCTGGATGCCATCGACGGCGGGAATGGCGGCTTGCACCGCTGGAGGCATCGGCATCGCCCCTCGCTGGCCCATGCCACGTCTCAGGTCATCGCGCATCCGATTGTCGAGCTTCAGGGCGAGCCAGAAATGCGAACTGTTCACGGAGCGGCTCAGGTCGAGGGCCGCATTGGGCTGGGCCGACTTCTTGCCCCGGTCCAGCGTCGCCACGAGCGCTTGCTGATCGCCAACGGCTCCCACGACGACGTTGTTCGACGCAAACGCGATGTAGTCGAATACCAGGCCGTTGCGTTTCCCCTCGTCGGAAATCTTGTGCACGTTTGCGTGTCCGCCGATGGTCTGCGCCGCTCCAAGGCCCGGGTTGCGCTTGAGCTTGTCGATGTCGGCAGCGGTGGAGACGAACACGGTAGTGAAGTTGCCCCCCATGTCGCTCGTATTGCCGAACATAAGGAGCTGATCGCTATTCATTTCGATGTCTTCGCGTTTCATGCCGGCCTGCGGAAAGCCCTGGAAACGGAGGACCTTTTCGAGCTCGGCCGCCTTGGCCTTGAACAGCTTGGGATTTCCGCCCATGACAAGGTTCGCATCGGGCGGAACGAATGCTTCAAGATTGGATTTCTTGCTGGTGAGGAAGCCCGGCCAGACAAAGGCGCCGACGCCGCACATCCCGCAGCTGAGGAGAGCGCCGCCCCCCAGGAGGAAAATGCTCAGGCCGATCAACAGGCCGCGGCTGCCTGATTTCTGCTTTTTCTTTTTCTTGCTGGGACGCTCTTCATCCTCATCGTCGTCATCGCGCCGATTCTTGCGCCGCGGCGGGCCATCGTCGTCTTCATCATCCTCGTCGGCACGCTTCTTCTTGTTGCGCGACTTGGCATCTTCGTCGTCCTCGTCGCGCGCGGGCGTCTTTGCCTTGATCTTGGACGGCGTGGACTGGATGGCGGTGGCTTCCTCGTCCTCATCGAGTTCCGGCAGGAACGCTTCGCCGCACGCGGGGCATTTGATCTTCTTGCCGGCGGGTGGACGCGAGTTGGCACGCAAAACTTTGGCGCAATTGGGACAGGTGAAACTGATCTTGGTCGCGGCGCTTGCCATACCATCACCTGGACTTCGGATTAATGAGTAGATTGCTTGGTGTTAGTGTACCGAACGATGGGCTGGAATTGATCCGAAAAAATGAAAATCCTACTTTGTCAAGGCTTAGATGAGGGATCGCGAATTTTTGGAAGCTGGCCTTCGGGACCATTCCGCGAGAATTTGGCTGTAAGCCTTGACGGGACACTAGCCGTTGCCGATAGTACCGCGCCTGCGGCCCCAGGTTTCGCCGGGCATAAGACCGGAATGAAATCCCCGCTTGAAGCGACCTGTCGAATCCGATAAACTGATTATGCCTCTGCGGTGTACGTCATGATGCGATCCTTTTGACGAACCGATAAGAACTCGTATGGGAGCCTAACTTCTCGCTCGGTGCTTGCAAGCCCACCCTGTAGTGGGATCCATAAGCCGAGCGTGCGGCACCCCCGATTTAATGCGGGTTCTCAAAAGCGCACCAAACGGCACAGGTGGAGGTTTTTTCTTGCGCGCCGGCGCCTCGTTCCCAATCTCCGTTTGGGAACGCACTCCGTGAAACTCCGTTTCGCGTCACGTTCCCTTGCCGAATGAAGATGGATAGAGCTGCGGCTAGATCCTGTCGATCCGTCGCTGGCGTGTTTAACTCGGCTTCCGCAATTCCACAATGATGCCGCCCAGTTTGA
>DASRSQ010000568.1:0-7485 GCA_035656475.1 Gemmataceae bacterium
TGCATCGCACTCACGATATTCCCCTCGCGCCGCTGAAGGTCGACCTCAAATCCGTCGATTACACAGAAGGGGAACGCCTATCCAAAATCGTGGGCTGCTGGGCCGGATGCCACGGAAAAACCGGACTGGGCGGCTCCATCGACATGGATGGCTACTACAGCATCACGGCCCCGAACTTGAATGCGGTCATCCCGAATTACAGCGATCCGGAGCTTGCACGGCTCATCCGGTTTGGAATCAAGCGGGATGGAAGTTCGGCGTTGGGAATGATTTCGTACACCTTCTATCCGCTCTCGGATGAAGATCTGATCAACATCATCGCCCACCTCAGAAGCCAGCCCCCGCAACCTCCTGCACCAAGGCTGAGATCAATCACCATGATCTCGCGCCTCAAACTTGCAATGGGTCAGTGGCAAGTTGCGGCGGATCAAATTGATCCGATGCGCCCGCGTTGGGGCAATCTGCCACGCACTACTGCTTTCGAGCGCGGACGCTATCTGGCTTCAATCACCTGCTCCGAGTGCCATGGGGTCGATTTTCGTGGCAACGAATTCAAGGACAACACCTACGACGGCGGCCCATCACTGGCAATCATCGCAATCTACGGGCGCGATGAGTTCCGACACCTGATGCGCACCGGAGAACCCATAGATGGTCGTGATCTTGGTGAAATGAGCTGGGTCGCACGCAACGGCTTCGTTAATTTCAAAGACCAGGAGATTGACGACATTCGCACATTCTTAATCGAGTATCACGGTCTTAGAAGGAGCCTCCCAAAGTGAATTGGATCACGCAAGCGCAGCCTAACAATGCGTTCAATCCGACGCCGCTTCGCGGCGCGGCTTAACTCAGGCGTTAGGCGGCAGAAAAGTGGTAGGAGTGTTCATGCGCTGCGCATATTTCATGAAGTTCCTGAAGACTACCTGCTGCGCGGGATTACTCTTGGCTGCCCTTGCTGGCTGTGCCTCCATTCGGAACCAGCGGAGCGCCGAGCAATATATTGTCGAGGGCGAGCGTGCATGGGCGGAGTCAGTCACCACTGGTGACACAGCAACCTCCGCGCGCATTCTGGCTGAGGATTTCGTCGGAGTTGATCCAGAAGGGAACTTCTATGACAAAGCCGGAGTGCTCGCTCACATAGGAGAGGCTCCCCAACACTTTCTGTCCAACCGAATGGATCAGGTGAAGGTGAGATTCTTTGGTAACGCGGCTGTGGCTCAGGGTGTCGAGTCCTGGGTCAGTCGAGATGATGAGCCACGGCACGGGCGTTTTGTATGGACGGATACTTGGATACAGCGAAATGGCCGCTGGCAAATCGTAGCCGCAGAAGATCTGATCGTTCCGGACGGCGACAAACCGTGATCCTTCCAAGACGGCTGGTTTTCACCATTATCAATGGTCGCACCCTGCCGTCCAACTAGTCGTCCAAGCGGACGCGCGGAAAGAGCCCGCGCGCCGCTTAACTCAGGCGTTGGGCGGCATGTGGGAGAAAAAAGATGTTTCGACAACTCTTGCGGATAACCGCCTTGGCAACCATCGCCGCTGGTTCCCTGATCGGATGCGCGACAGCACCCAAACCGCCGCCAACAGCAAACGTCAATGGCCTGATGGGTCCCGCCGAGTTCCAGTCGCTGCCAAGCCAACCGGCAGACCATCGAATAGCGTACGGAAAAGACCCAAGCCAATTTGCCGATTTGCGAATTCCATCCACGCCCGGACGTCACCCCGTTGCAATCTTGATTCACGGGGGCTGCTGGAAAGCCGATTACGCTTCGCTACGTGACATGGCGCCCATTGCAGATGCGCTGAGGACGGAAGGCATCGCTACCTGGAACGTTGAATATCGCCGACTTCCCCAGCCCGGCAGTGGCTGGCCCGGAACCTATGAAGACGTAGGCCGAGGCGCGGACTACCTGCGTCAGATCGCCCAGCAGTATCAACTTGATCTCGATCGCGTGGTGGTTGTCGGGCACTCAGCCGGCGGCCATCTCGCGATGTGGGTCGCCGCGCGCAAGCGACTCCCGCCGGGCAGCGCGCTCTATGCCGCCGACCCGTTGCCGATTCGGGGCGTCGTCGATTTGGCCGGCCCCGGTGACATGGCAACGGAAATCACCGTGGAGGTGGGTGCCTGTCAAAGCCACGTCGTAGAGCAGTTTCTCGGCGGTTCGCCCGTCGACGTTCCGGAACGCTACGCACAGGTTTCCGCCAGCAAGATGCTGCCGCTCGGTGTTCCCCAAGTGCTGGTCTGGGGAGATCATGACAACCTTAGACCGATGTGGTTGGGGAAGAAGTATGCCAAAGCGGCAACCGCGGCCGGAGATTCCGTAGATCTCGTCATCGTGCCTAGACTCGGACATTTCGAAGTCGCCAGCCCGTATTCACCCGCCTGGCCAAAGGTGCGCGATGCAATCAGATCTTTGTTGCAGTCGCAGTAAACTTCGCTACTGCCATGCCATCATCGTTGCCGCCCAACAATTCAATCCAGCGGACGCGCTACGCGCGCCGCTGATTTCCGGCGTTAGGCCCGCAGGGGCAAGGGAGGTGGGTCGTGAGTGATTCGATTCCTTGGCGCATCCTTCGCTATTTGTTCGCAGCGTACTACTTCCTCGTTGGCGTCTATCTCGCCTTGTCACTCATAGGTGTCGTTTCACCACCACATCTAAAAGTAAGTGACGCATCTGCGGCGTTTCAGGCCGCCCTTGGCAAAACGGGCTTCATGTTCCCCTTGCTTGCGTTTACCTATGTGGCGTCGGCATGCGCGCTGTTTTTCCATCGCACCGCACCTCTTGGCTTGGTGCTCCTTGCTCCGGTTGCAGTCATCATTTTCTTTACGGACACACTTCTGGACACCGCTTGGCTTTTCGGCACACTCAACGCGGTAGTCTTGGTGGCATTGGCCTGGCACTTTCGGCCTGCATATCGTCCGCTCTTTTGTTATTCGGTTGGGTCGCAAGGTGCGCAGCGGGCCTAACAATTCGTTCAAGCGGACGGCTGCGGATCGGTTGCAGTAGCATGTTGTTCACAGCGGCAGCCACCGCTTACCTCAAGCGTTAGTCACCAGACCAGCATGCGATACGTCGGACGCATCACAGAATGGAATGACGACAGAGGCTTTGGTTTTGTCATGCCAAATGGCGGTGGAGATCGAGCCTTTGTGCACATCAAAGCTTTTGAGCGCGCGTCAAGCCGTCCGGTCGCTGGAACGCTCATTTCTTATGAGCTGCTCAAAGATGGCAAAGGTCGCTTCAGTGCCACAGGCGTACGCCTTGCCATAAAAAGCCCAAACAAGGAGGCAGCCTCTGGCAGCGCATGGCCAAGAAAAGTCATTGGCATTTTGTTCCTTGCTGCAATGGTGCTCGGCTGGCTCTTTGCAATACTTCCAACAATCGTTGCACTTGCATATGGGGCAATGAGTGTTCTGGCAATCTTGCTTTATGGCGTGGACAAGTCTGCCGCCGTAAACAATCGTTGGCGCATCAAAGAAAGCACCTTGCATTTCGTTGGCTTGATCGGGGGCTGGCCTGGAGCGCTGCTCGCCCAAGGCATGTTCCGGCACAAATCCAAAAAAATGGAGTTCCAATCCGTTTTTTGGGTTACTGTTGTGTTCAATTGTGCAGGCTTGGCATGGTTACTCGCCACCGGCAAAGCCGCTGTTCTCAATCAAGCAATCCTTGGCTCCGCAGCTGGTGGCTAACAATTCATTCAAGCGGACTGCCTTCGGCCAGCCGCTTAATTCAGGCGTTAGGCGCCACAAATGCGTTTATGGTCATTGCATCCCAAGTATCTCGATCCGCAAGGTCTGGTTGCCTTGTGGCGTGAGTCGTTACTTGCCAGAGCAGTGCTGTGCGGCGAAACGCGAGGGTATCTTTACCATCCGCAACTTGAGCGGTTCCGGGCTCACGCACATCCGCGCGTTGCCATCAATGCGTATTTGGCTGCTGTCTATGCCGAGGCTGTCGCACGCGGCTATACGTTCAACAAGTCCAAGCTCGGGCCGGCACGCGCGGCACAGCCCATCGCAGTCAGCTCAGGTCAACTTGCGTTTGAGTGGCAGCACTTGCTGCGCAAGCTAGCAGCGCGCAGTCCCGAGAGGTTTGCACAGTTGCGGGGCACGGCTTCCCCGGGTTGCCATCCACTGTTTCGCCGCCGGGCCGGGCAAGTGGCATCATGGGAGCGGGCGCAAGGTGGCGCCTAACAACTCATTCCAGCGGACGCGGCTGCGTGCGCCGCTAACCTCAAGCGTTAGGCCGCACCGGAGAGATTCGCAATGTCTTCGCCAAGTGCCATCGCGCTCGTCGCCTTTATCGCCTGGACGCTTCTACTATTGACCCTCATGGAGGTCATTCGCACGCAACTTGTCTTGCGCCGGAAGGTACCCGCCAATGGGTTCACGCCTGACAATGCAAACCTATCGCCTTTCATGCAGCGGTTGGCAAGAGCGCACGCCAATTGCCTCGAGAACCTCCCGATCTTCGGTGGACTGCTCCTGATCGCAATTGCGACCGGCAATACGTCAGTCACGGACCCGCTGGCCTATGTATTTTTTGGCGCTCGCGTCTTCCAGTCGCTCGTGCACTTGGCTTCGGTGTCTGCCCTCGCTGTTACCATCCGCTTCGCCGCCTTTGCCGTTCAAATGGCAATTGGGCTGTACTGGGCTTTCATCCTGTTGGTCACGGCGTGAGGCGTAATAATTCATTCGAGCCGAAACCGCTTCGCGGCGTCGGCAAAGCCTCTTAAGATTGTGGCATCGCCGCCGCAGCACGGTGGTGCGGCTTAATTCAAGCGTTAGTCATCGTATCCAATAAACATGGACGAATTGAGTAATGGCATGACTTACGCCGGATCATGCTTGTGCGGAGAAGTCCGCTACGAAGTTCGAGGTCAATTCGAGCGCTTCTATCTTTGTCATTGCTCGCACTGTCGTAAGGACACGGGCTCTGCTCACGCTGCCAACCTATTCTCTTCCAGCGCCACACTCACCTGGCTTACTGGCCTTGCTTCAGTAGCGACATACCGGCTCCCCGGTACCCGCCACACCCGGAGCTTCTGCACGATCTGCGGCTCGGCACTTCCAGTCGCGAGCCACGACATGATCGTCGTTCCGGCAGGCAGCCTGGACACGGACATTACTTCGCTGCCGGACGGGAACATCTTTACTGCCAGCCGCGCATCTTGGGATCATGATCTCGACATGGCACGAGACTTCTCCACGTTTCCAACGTGAGCGGTGCCTGACGATCTGTTCGAGCTGACATCGTCTCGCAGCGTCGGCAAGGGCCTCGCAGGGTGGTGACTCGGCAGTCGTCGCGGCAAGCGTTAGGTCCGTCTGTTGCAATCGCTACAAGTGCCGAGCGCGTGACCAAATTTATCGGGCACGATATGACCATAGACGATCAAATCGAGAGATACCTTGCATCCGTACCTGAGCCGAAGCAGAGTGACATGCGTACGCTTCATGCCGCGATCCTGGGAATGGATCCCGGTTGCAAACTCTGGTTTCTGGACGGAACGGACGAAAGCGGGAAGGTTGTTTCAAACCCGAATATCGGCTTCGGCACGCTACAGAGGAAATACTCCGACGGAAAAACCAGGGAATTCTATCGAGTAGGAATCAGCGCGAACGCTGCCGGACTTTCCGTCTACATCATGGGAATCGATGAGAGGAACTACTTGCCGAGGACGTACGCGAAAACAATCGGCAAGGCCAAGATCACGGGATACTGCATCAGGTTCAAGGCGTTGAAAGATATCGACCTGAACACGCTCAAGAAAGCAATCCAGGATGGCATTGAGCAAGCACGCGCCTGACAATGCGCTAGAGTCGAATTGCGCCGCTACGCCGTCGACGTCGCAGATGCAGCCTGCCGCATCGAGACCTAAGCGCTGCGATTCGGCTTGACTGGGCCGGACATGGGTAAGCGCCTCTACTAATTCCGCCCTGGTGAAGAGTCGTCGGACCGCTAGCGGCGAGCCAGCTTGATCGGTAGCGCAAATGATCGAACTCCCAACAAGAGATCCGTGCGACCTTTGCGAAGGAATGGCGGGTCGCGAAGAAAGGTGGGCGATCATAGAAGAAGGCGAACATGCCTTGACCGTGATCAATCCGTGGCAATTCGAAGTCGGCCAGTGCTGCGTCATCACCCGCCGACATGTCGCGACGCTGCTCGATCTTTCCGACCGTGAGTGCGAGACCATACTGGTCGCGGCCAGGAGAGTCGCGCAGGCGCTCGTCAAGACGTATCGGCCACTCGGAATTCTTACGTTCCAGAACAACGGGGTCTTCAGCGGGCAGGAGACGCCGCACTTCCATTTTCACGTCGTGCCTCGGCAGAAGGGCAGCGATTGGGGTATCGGCCCTCCGCAGCTCGCGACATTCGATGGCGCCGGACGCAAAAGAGGCACCTCACACGATCCGCGTGGGGATGCGCAACGCCGGGAGCGAGTTCGAGTCTCCGCCAGACAACTTGCCGAAACCGCGGCTCTGATCCGGTCGAATCTTCCGGAGTAGTCAGGCTATTCAAGCGATAGCCGAGGCAAACGCTATCCGCATCGGCTCGTCACGACGATCTGGATCGCCTACGTCTCTCTTTTCATCGGGCAGCTTCGCGCTTGGTGGATTCCCCAGCTGTTCCAGGCGGCTATTCGGACAGGCTGCGCAAAATATGAAATCCGCGCCGGCGATGCTTTTTTGGTGGTATGTTGCTGCGACCAACGCTTGGTTCACGCGTTGGATGTCGCACCACCATATCCGAAGTTTTCGCGATGCAGCTTGCTCCGCTCATCTGCGTACACGACGTCGAGGCGAGTAGCCGCTGGTATCAGCGCCTACTGAGCTGTCGGAGCGGACACGGCGGCGCCAAATACGAAAGACTCGTCTCGAACGGCCGCCTCATTCTCCAGCTCCACGACTGGTACGAAGAGCATCGGCACGGCGCTCTCGGCGATCCGGAACTGCGGCCTTATGGCAACGGAGTTCTGCTGTGGTTCGAACTGGAAGATTATGAGGCGGCGGCGCTCCGTGCTGCGGATATGCAAGTCGAGATCGTCAAGCCAAGTCACTTGAGCGAGAACGAGAACTGGGAGCTCTGGCTGCACGATCCCGACGGCTACACGGTCGTCCTGACCAGCCCGTTGCCGGAGCAGGCGAACAGTTCCGCCTGATCATTCACTCGAGCGGATGACGCGAGTATGAGCATCGATCGCAAGCTCTCCGAGATCCGGCAGATAGCCTTGGTCGTCAGCGATATCGAAGCCGCGCTCGGCTTCTATCGCGACATTCTCGGACTCGCGTTCCTGTTCAGCGCCGGGCCCGAGCTTGCGTTTCTGGATGCGGGCGGTATCCGCATCATGCTGACGACTCCCAAGGGCCATGGCTCGGTAGGGACCAATTCCATCCTCTACTTCAAGGTGTCTCGAGTCGACGAAACGTATTCGGCGCTGATTGCGCGCGGTGCTACGAGCGAACGTGCACCGCAGCTCACGGCG
>DASRSQ010000569.1:0-7030 GCA_035656475.1 Gemmataceae bacterium
GCTGGCCGCCCAGGCCGCCCGACGCTGCGGCGAGCTCGAGTCTGCGGACCGCCATTTGGTTCTGGCGGCGAAGTTGGGAGTTCCGCGGGATGCCTTCATCGCCGAACAGAACTTCCTTGCCATTCAGACCGGAGACCTCTCGGGTGCCGGTCCCCTCATGCAACTGTGCGAAGACCGGCCAGAAAGCGCGGAAACGGCACTCGCCCTGGAAGCGATCATTGAAGGGAGCTTGAAGATGCTTCAACTGCCGCTGGCAAAGGCATCAATCGAATTCTGGCTCAAACATCGGACGCGCAAGTTCGATCAGGCGCGCGGGCTGGTCTGGAAAGGCCGGTTGCAAATGTTTGCCATGAATCTGCCAGGCGCCGTGGCCGACCTGCGCCAGGCGGTGGAACTTGCTCCCGATTATGTGCCGGGACGCCTTATGCTTGTCGAGGCGCTGTTGCGCGATGACCCACGCCAGGCGCTGCCGCATCTCAATTGGCTGAATCAACGGCAACCGAATGATGTTGAAATCCGCCTGCAAACGGCCCGTGCCCGCCGCAACCTTGCGGAGCCGGAGGAGGCCGGGAAAATCTTGGATGACATCCTGATTGCCCAGCCCAAGAATGTCGCAGCGCTCATCGAGCGCGGCCGTGTCGCGCTCGATCTGAATCGCCCCGACGACGCGAAACGCTGGTTGCTCAGTGCCTACGAAATCGCGCCGAACCAACGCGACGTGCTGCTGGCCTTGAGCGATTGTTCGCGCCAGATGAACCTTCTGGACGATGCGAAACGCTATCGCGATCAGGCCCAAGAGATCGAAGATCGTCTGCTAAAGCAACTGGGACACATGACCGGCAGGGCCCAGCGTTGATCCATTGAAATGTATGTGATTCAGGTACGCGAGAAAGCTCATGACGTCTGAAGCGAAAGCGGCTGCGAGCCCTGTGGTGATGAAAGGTTCGGGCCGCTGGCGATGGGTGCTCCTGGGTTGCATGATCACGGCCATCGCTGGCGGCGCCAGCTGGTGGGTTTTGCGGCCGAGGCCAATCGACCTACCCGTCATTCCCGTATCCGAGTTGCTGGAGGTGCCCGCCGGGCCTGATTGGTTCCGGGATGTGACTGCGGAATCCGGAATCGACTTCACGTATCGCAATGGCGAGGAGGCCGACCGCTTTACCATTCTCGAAACGCTCGGCGGCGGCGTCGCCATGATCGATTACGACGGCGACGGCCTGCTCGATCTTTTCTTCACCGGCGGCGGCGTCTTCGAAGGGGACTCCCTCAAGGGGCGTCCCTGCAAGCTCTACAAGAACCTTGGCAATTTCAAGTTTCGCGACGTCACCGCCGAAGTGGGGCTCGACAAGATCGATTACTATTCGCACGGCGCCGCGGTCGCCGACTTCAACCGGGACGGCTGGCCCGATCTTCTCGTCACCGGATACGGTCGCCTGACCCTATTCCGCAATGACAAGGGCAAACGTTTCATCGACGTGACCGCGGATGCGAATCTGCGCGACCCAATCTGGGCCACCAGCGCGGGCTGGGCCGACTTGACCGGCAGCGGCTTCCCTGATTTGTACATCTGCCAGTACGTCGACTGGTCGTTCGCCAACAACCCGCGCTGCAAGGGACGCGATCCCAAGGTGGAGCGCGATGTTTGTACGCCGGGGAAGTTCAAGGCGCTTCGCCATATGCTCTATCGCAATCTGAAAGATGGCACGTTTCAGGATGTCTCCGGGGAACAAGGCCTGCGCACCGATGGCCGCGGCCTTGGTGTGATGCTCGTCGACTTCAATGGCGATGGCCGGCCTGACATCTTCGTTGCCAATGATGAATCCCAGAACCATCTGTATTTCAATCGCGGCGGAAAGCTCGAAGAAAAGGCGCTGCTGGCCGGCGTTGCCGTGGATGAGGGGGGGATGCCCAACGGCAGCATGGGTGTGGACGTCTCCGACTTCGATGGCAGCGGACGTCCCTCGCTTTTCATCACCAACTTCCAGGGGGAAATCCATTCGCTTTTTCAGAACAACGGCAAGGAAAGCTTCAGCTATCGCTCCCGCGCGGTCGGCATTGCTTCCTTGAGTCGCCATTTCGTGGCCTTCGGCACCGCCTTTCTCGACGTGGACAACGACGGCTGGGACGACCTGTTCTTCGTCAACGGCCACGTGGACCGCTTTCCCGTCAGCGGCAGTCCGAAACAGGTGCCGGTGCTGTTGCGCAACATCGACGTAAAAGGCCGGCGCCATTTTCAAGATTGGAGCAAGCGCGGCGGCAAATTCTTCACGACTCCGGCCATGGGGCGCGGCATCGCGGTCGGCGACCTCGATAACGACGGCTGGCCCGATGCGGTCATCTCCAACACCAATTCTTCCGCCGTGGTTCTGCGTAACACCGCCGCCACCGAAAACCCCGCTCGCTGGCTCGGCATCAAGTTGATCGGCAAGGACAGTCGTGATGTCGCTGGCTCAACCGTCGTGCTAAAGGGGACCACGCGCAGCCTGACGCGCTTCGCGAGGGGCGGCGGCAGCTATCTGTCCGCAAGCGATCGCCGCCTGCTCTTCGGCCTTGGCACGAACGAGCAGGTCAAGAGTGTGACGGTGAGGTGGTCCTGGGGCGCGGAGCAAACCTGGGATAACCTGGAACCAGGCAGCTACTGGGAACTACGCGAAGGCGAACCGGCGGCGAAACGAATGCAGTAGCTATCAACCTTTCGCCTGCGCGGTTCCTTCAGGAAATAAGACGTACTCCTCACGACAATCAGAAACGCCGTGGGATTCAGGAACTACCTGATTTCACGCGGGCCAGAGCAACGGCCAGAAATCCGCAGCTATCGCCGCAGAAATTGCTCCAGCACCTTCACCCCATCGGGACAGAAAGGCTCCCGGCCAACGCGTTCCAGCACCGCCGGAACCGAGACGAACTCGCCGCGCACTATCTCTTCGACCTGCAGACGGAACGGGCCCTCATGCACGAGGCGATACGCCATGCCATGCGCGAACGTTGCCTCATCGGCATAGCGAACCGGAAACAGCGGTTCAGCGATGGCATCGATGCCGAGTTCCTCCTGGATCTCCCGGCGCGTGCCCTGATCGAAGGTTTCGCCAGCCGCGAGCACGCCGCCGATGCAGACGTCCCAGTGGCTCGGATAGACGTCCTTGGTAGCGGTGCGCAGATGGATGAAGAGATCGCCAGTAGAGTTGAAGACGAGGACGTAGGTGCAACGATGCGGCAAGCGCTCGGCCCGCATCTGCCGGCGCGTGACGACGCCAATGGTGTTGCCGGCCTCGTCGATGACGTCGACCAGTTCGTCGGCCGGGTTCATTGGTTCGGCGCGGGCGTTTTCAGCAGCGCCTTCATGTTCGTCTTGTACGCCTCGACGCCGGGTTGGCCGTAGGGATTGATGCCCATCAGGCGCCCTTCGACGACGGTGGCCAGCATCAGCATCTGCAGAAGCTGCCCCATCGCGTGCTCGGAGATCGCGGGCATGTTGATGTCGGCCGTCGGCCGGCAGGAGGCGTAGTACGCCTGGTTCGTGCCCTGCAACGCCGCGTTCATGATGTCGGGCAGGCCCTTGCGGTTGTACGCGTTGAGATCGTCCTCGTTGCGATCGGCCATTCCGACCATCATCGGCGGATGCTTCCACGATTTGACGACGAGGTTATTGATGACCTTGTCGCGGGCGCCGTCTTGATGCTGCTGGCCGCGCGAGTGCAGGTCGCGCGTCTCGAGCGCGGTGATCGGCGTCGGACCAACTCCCGTCTTGCCCAGGCTTTCCGCGAGAAGTTGGTCGTACCAGTAGCCGACGGCTTCGAGCTTCTTCGACCAGATCGACAGGACGCGGATCGGCTTCTTGCACTGTGTGTTCATCAGGTAGTTGACGCAGGCATATTGCAGGACCGGATTGTTCTCGAAACGCTCTTCGAAAAAGCGCCGCGTCATGGCGGCCGCCCCGAGCAAGAGGGCGCGGATGTCGAGTCCCATCACCGCGGCGGGCAGGAGGCCGACCGGCGTGAAGACGCTGTAGCGGCCACCGACGTCGTCGGGGATCGTGAGGATGTTGTCCTCAGCGATGCCATCGGCGAGGCAGAGCTTGCGCAGCTTGCCGGAGGCGCCGGTGATCGGGATTACCAGGCTCTTGAGGAACGGCGAATGGCCGTAGTATTCCGCCATCTCGCGGCGAATGGCGCGATAGGCGACGGCAGTCTCCATCGTGCCGCCCGACTTGCTGATGACGGTGACGCCCCAGCGCTCGTCGCGCGCATCGGGATCGACGCAGGTGATCGACAGCATCTCGAACAGGTCTTGCAGCGCGTCGTTGTCGACGTTGTTGCCTTCAAAGTAAATGCGTGGGACGCCGGCGCGTTCCTTGGAAGGGAGGTCGTTGTGATAGCTGCTTTTGAGCGCTTCAAAGAGAGCGCGGGCGCCCATGTACGAGCCGCCGATACCGAGGATGACGAAGCGATCGACGTTTTCGCGCATGGCGTCGGCGAGCGCCTGAATGCGGCCGACGGTGCTGGTTTCGGACTGGCGCTTCTGTTGATCGAGCAGCTTCTGGGGCAGATCGATGAAGCCTGCGTCGAGCGGCGTCATCTCGGGCGGGATCTGCTTGAGGTCGCGCTCGGTCGCCACCTGGCTGCGTACCTGCATGGCGCGCGGCACTAGGTCGCGCAGCTTCGCTTGCGAGAGGAAATGCTCCTGCCGCAACTCCGCCGCCGGCGTCCAGTCCTCGAGCGTCGGAGTCAGCAGATTCTTGTAGTCGTACGAAATCGCTTCGTCGGGTAGCTGCATGTTAACCCCGCCGCTGAATGTCGCTGACGGTCCAGAGTAGAGCACTCGCTCCGAGTGCGGTCGAGCTCGCGCAGCGAGCTCGCTACACTAAGCCGCAAGCGGCAAATTGCCAATTATGCCGCAAGCCGCAAAAATCCTATCATACCAATAATACTGTACTCTTTCCCCCCGTGACGGTAAATCCACCCTATGAATCTCCATGACCTCATGCGCGATCTGCGTGAAGATAACGGCAGCAAAATCGTCCTCGTCGTTGCAGATGGACTTGGCGGACTCCCCATGGAAGTCGGCGGCAAGACCGAGCTCGAAACCGCGCGTACCCCCAATCTCGACACCATGGTCCGCGAAGGCGTCTGCGGTCTGTCCACCCCCGTCCTGCCCGGCATCACCCCAGGCAGCGGTCCCGGCCACATCGGCCTCTTCGGCTTCGATCCCCTCGAGCACAAGATCGGCCGCGGCATCCTCGAAGCGCTTGGCATCAACTTCCAGGTCGGCCCGCGCGACGTCGCCACCCGAGGCAACTTTTGCACTGTCAACGACAAGGGCCTGATCACCGATCGCCGGGCCGGACGCCCCGCGACCGAACGCTGCGTCGAGATGTGCAAGAAGATGCAATCGATCAAGATTCCCGGCGTCGAGATCTTCGTCGAACCTGTGCGCGAACACCGCTTCGTCGTCGTCTTTCGCGGCGACAACCTCGGCGACCATGTCAACGACACCGATCCGCAAGCCCTCAACGTCGCCCCGCTCTTTGCCGTCGGCGAGGACGCTCATTCCCAGAACACTGCGAGAGCGGCCAACGCGTTCATCGGCGAGGCGGCCAAGGTACTCAAGAACGACGCCCCGACCAACATGGTCACGCTGCGCGGCTTCGCCCGCTATCCGAAGATCGCAACCATGCAGGAGATCTACGGCCTGCGTTCGGCGTGCATCGCGGTCTATCCGATGTACAAGGGGCTCGCCCGTTTGGTCGGCATGGACATTCTCGACGCCGGCGCGACGCTCGCGGACCAGGTTGAGACGCTCAAGAAATCGTGGGGCAGCTACGACTTCTTCTTCCTGCACTTCAAGTACACCGACAGCACCGGCGAAGACGGCAACTTCGACGAGAAGGTCAAGAAGATCGAGGCGCTCGACCTGGAGATCCCCAAGATCCGCGCCCTCA
Source organism: Gemmataceae bacterium (assembly GCA_035656475.1). Classification (GTDB taxonomy): domain Bacteria; phylum Planctomycetota; class Planctomycetia; order Gemmatales; family Gemmataceae; genus SIAQ01. Next base: position 5,939 of record DASRSQ010000569.1, read on the forward strand.
ACCCCGATGTCATGATCGTCACCGGCGATCATTCAACGCCCAGCAAGATGAAGTCGCACAGCTGGCACCCGGTGCCGACGGTGTTGAGCGCGAAAAACGTGCGTTCCGGCGGCCTCGCGGAGTTCGGCGAAACCCAATGCCTGCGCGGCGGCCTGGGCCAGTTCGAGGCCAAGTACCTGATGTCGCTAGCGATGGCGCATGCGGGTCGGCTGGGGAAATATGGGGCGTGATTCAGACGGATGTAGGATCTATGATGGTGATTGGAAATGCCTTGAAGTCGCTGGTGTTGAAGGTGAGGATTCGCGAAATGCCATGGGACTGCATCCCTGCGACAAGGCGCGCATCGTGAGACCTAGGTCCGGTGACCGCACAGGTCTTGACGAGATTGTGCCATCGGTCGACCAAATCGGCGCGATCGGATAGCAAACTGAATCTGCGCTGGAAGAATGCAATCCACTGGCTGGATTGATTGCACGTCAGTCCTAAGCCATTCTGCCCGGCGGGAGGCGCTCCGATTTTTCGAGTGGCAACTGCCCAAAATTCATAGAGGTTTTGTGGAAAGATAACGAGTTGTTCTGGCCGCGACAGCAAAATGTGAATTGCCCTGCGACTGGCAGCACATTGAGGATCGCGTGGGGCCGTCATGCGCCCCAATAGATTAGTATCTACGAGGATCATTCCCCCTCCATGCGGGAATAGATTGACTCACGGGAGTAATCTGCTGCACTCGCATCGGCTGTGTACGGTTCCATTTCCGCAAAAATATCTTCGCCGGGTAATGGTGGAGTAGAATCGGACGGCTCATCAACAATCACGATAACTTCACGAATTTCACCATCGATTCGGGCGAACGAATCCGCAATCTCGCGTCTTGAACCTTTCAGAATATGTGTCTTCATCCTAAGCTCCTTTTACGCGTATTATAGCGTAGACCACCACGACACGATAGCTATGTCAAAAACGGATTCGACGATGAAGCACCTCCTGCTTGCTGCGGCACTTTTTACCTTCATGCCTCACTTAGCGCCCGCTCAGGAAAAGCCCGCAAAGCGCGGCACCGTCAAACTCACGGACGCCGCCATCAAGCTGCAC
>DASRSQ010000570.1:0-11901 GCA_035656475.1 Gemmataceae bacterium
AGTTTGACATGACCTACGGCGGGTTCGGCAATCCGAATCGCCGATTCGCGGGCACGAAGTTTCCGATGCCGCCCCGGCTCGACTTCCTCCTGCAATACAACGCCCGCGTCAAGGACAAGCAGGTCAACCGCTTCCTGACCACCATGCTCGACCAGATTGCGATGGGGGGCATCTACGATCAGGTCGGCGGCGGCTTCCATCGCTACTCCACCGAACGCTCCTGGACCGTCCCTCACTTCGAGAAGATGCTCTACGACAACGCCCAGCTCGTCGAGGTCTATTCGAAGGCGTATCGCCTGACGAAGCGGCCGCTGTATCGCCGCGTCGTTGCGGACACGCTGGCGTACATCGAGCGCGAGATGACGTCGCCCGAGGGGGCGCTCTATTCCTCGCAGGACGCGGAGACGCATCACGAGGAAGGCCGGTTCTACGTGTGGACGCCGAAGGAACTAACCGAGGCGCTGCCGGACAAGACGGAGCGCGACTTCTTCATCAAGGTGCTGGTGCCCGGCGGCAAGGTAAACTTCGAGGAGAAGTATCACATCCTGCGCTGGTCCGACACGCCAGAGGAACTGACGAAGGAACTGAAGATGACGGAGACCGAGCTATACGCCAAGCTCGATCCGCTGCGCAAGAAGGTGTTCGCGGTGCGTGAGAAGCGCGACAAGCCGTTCCTCAACAAGATCGCGCTGACCGCCTGGAGCGGCCAGATGATCGCTGGCTACGCCGAGGCGGCCCGCACGTTCGATGAGCCGAAGTATCTGCAAGCCGCGGCGAAGGCCGCTGACTTCGTGCTCAAGCATCAGCTCACGAAGGAAGGCCGCCTGCTGCGGACCTACGGTGCCGCGCCGGGCGAGCAGCCGAAGGCTGCCGTCAACGCGTATCTGGAGGATTATGCGTATCTCGTGCATGGCCTGTTGACGCTGCACGAGGCGAGCAAGGACAAGCGCTGGCTCGACGCCGCCCGCAAGCTGACCGATACGATGCTCGAGTTCCACGGCGACAAGAAAGTTGGCGGCTACTACTACACCGCCCACGACCACGAGAAATTCTTCGCCCGCTCCAAGGACCAGTACGACGGCGTCCAACCCTGCGGCAACAGCCAGGCCGCTCGCAACCTCGTGCGTCTGGCCAAGCTAACGGGCGACGCGAAGTACGAACAGGAAGCCGAGCGTACGTTGAAGTTCTTCGCCGGCGTCATGCGCACGAACGGCCCGGCGCTGGTCACGATGGTGCAGGCACTCGACACCTACGTGGAGAATCAGCCGGCGGACGCGAAGAAGGATGAGAAGAGGTAGAAGTTGTGGATTCGGACTTGCTCGCCCGATCTCATGGTTTGGCGATCTTCCGTCGCTTGAAACTCTCGGGCGTCCATAACCGGCATTCGGCGTCGTGCAGCCAAACCCCTTTGAGTCGCTTCCGTAGGGCGGACCAGATTTTCATCAGATCGGATTGGCGACACCTCCCTTGCAAATTGGAGCCGCCCCAAAATACGCCCTCATCGGGCTCCAACAGGGTAAAGTCAAGTTCCAGGTGCCGGTCGCCATCCTCCCAGAGGGCATTCCAATCCCAGGATGCAGGCTCGGCAGAATTAGATCGCTGCATGCCAGGAATCGAGAGTATCACGGCCGCAACCATTTCCGGCGCGTGCAACTCAATCTCATCGTATACCTCAAAGCTGTACAAAGGCTGTTTGATGTGCGCTGGTCCAGGAACGAGAGAAAGGCCCTTGACGTCTATAAGCGTTTCGTCCATCGAATGCCCTTCTTTGAAGCCCAACCACTGTGTCATACCATGACACTATGCCTTCCATCCTTATCGAGCAAGCACTGTATCACCGCCCCGATCGGCAGTCGCCGACGCTGGTCGCGCGCTCGTCCGGCTTTGACGACGCCTGGCTCGCGGAATCCGAGCGCATCATCCTCAGCTTCGGCGATCGCACGCATGGGCTGCGCTGCCCGTTGACGGTGTTCGCGCTGCCGCTGGGAAAGAAGCATGTCGCAGTCGTGCGTGTCGTGGATGTGAATCCCGATTTTCCGACGGGGCTACGCTTTCACTTCGCCGTTGTCGAGCGAAAGATCTACGAGCAAGGCATTCGCGATCCATTCCACCTTGCCGAAAAGATCGAGCCGGCGTGGGACGCCAGCGGGACGATGCCGACCCTGATGCTCGCCCAGGAGACGTTCAACTGGCGCACGCTTGCCGCGGTGCAGAGCGTGCTCAAACGCGTGAAGACGTCGGCTCTCAAAAAAGGGGAGAATCCCGAGTCGCCTGATTTCGAGCGCACCGTGGAGAATTCCGAAAGCCCGATGCTTTTGGGGAGCGCACAAATCCTCGTCGACGGCGGTCGGCTGGCATTCGAACGGCAGCAGGGGGACCTGCGCATGGTCTCGGGATTGTGGATGCTGCTACCCGAGGCGACGCGTAGCCGGCTCTGGCCGACCAGCTTCGCGTTCAGCACCGATCTGGATTTCGACGTGGTGGTGTTGCCGCAATTCGAGGGGGCGGACGTCGAAGGTTACACGACCGAACAGCAGGCAATCGACTATCCCGAAGGCGCTTATGAGCTGGCGCTGCAGCGTGCGGCCGAGCATGGCGACCAAGGCGAGCTCGACGCCGTCTTCAGCCGGCGCGACAGCAAACAGACGATCAAGCTCGCGATCGGAATCCTGATTGTGTTATCGGTGGTGGTGCTGATGTCGCGCTGGCTGGACATGGGCGGCACGCCGCGGCCGGCGTTGACGCAGCACCAGCAGCAGGCCGCCGCCGCCGCAGGCATCGTCGCCGTCGCCGAGCCGTGGACCGCGGTCGGCATGATCGTGCATGGCAAGGCGGTCTGGAAAGGAGAGGACAAGAATGGCAAAAAGTGAAGAACAGGTGCTCGTGATCCCGACGGCGGTCCTGCGCGAAGCCGGCATGTTCCAGGGGCTGACGCGTGATGTCGATCACTACCTGCCGCGCTTGCTCGAACCGAAGCACTTTTCGTTTCTGCCGCGCGGCCGAGCCGAGGAGGATCCGAGCTACAAGCAGCTGATCCCGTACGTCGTCCTCAAGCACGGCGACCAGGTCTTCCACTATCGCCGCGGCCAGGGCGCCGGCGAAAAGCGCCTTCGCGCCCTACGCTCCGTCGGCATCGGCGGCCACATCAACCCGATCGATCACGCGACCAGCGAGCATCCCTATCGCGACGGCATGTTGCGCGAGGTTGCCGAGGAAATTTCGCTGTCCACCGATTATCGCGAATCCATGCTTGGCTTCATCAATGACGATAGCCTGCCCGTCGGCCAGGTGCATCTCGGCATCGTGCACGTGTTCGAGCTCGACGCGCCGAATGTCGCGCGGCGTGAGGCCGATGTCATGGACGCAGGCTTCGCGCCGATTGCGCAATTGCTGCGCGAGCGCGAGACGTTCGAGACATGGTCGCAATTTGTGTTGGCAGAGTTGGGCCAGTAACCTCGTTCCCACGCTTCCGCGTGGGAACGCACTTCTTCGCACCGCTCCGGCGGTGCGGGCAGAATCTCTGGAATCGCGCTGCGCCACGGAGAAAGGGCCCGGTGCGGGCAGGCGCCGTGCCACCGCAAGACGTCGGGTGCGCACCGCCGGGGCGGTGCGAAGCAGTGCGTTCCCACGCGGAGCGTGGGAACGCGGTTTGCCGCGCGCACGCTATTTCACGCGCTGTTCCAGCAAATATGCCATCAGGTGATGCAAGTCGGGCTCGCTGATCGACTCCACGAAGTTGCTCGGCATGAGCGAAAGCGGCGTGACCGCGCGCTCATCGATCAATCCCTTTTCGATGCGCACCTCCTTGCCGTCCTTGTCACCGAGCACGACGATCTTTCCCTCCTCTCGGAGGAAGAGGCCAGTGACCGTCTGACCGTTCTTGGTCGTGATGACGGTGGAGCGAAATGCCTGGTCGACATTGCGGTTCGGATCGAGCACGTCCTCGAGCAGGCGTTCCAGGCCGCGGGCGCCGATGCCGTCGAGGTTGGGGCCGATCTTGCCCCCCTTGCTCGCAATTTGATGGCACGCGGCACAATGCTTCTGGAAGATCTTCTGGCCCGCCACTGCATCCGATTTGAACGAGGCGAACGCATCGCGCTGTTTGGCGATGGCGGCCTGCGATTTCGCATCGGCCGCCGGAAGCCCCGCGGTTAGCTTCGCGAGGCGCCCCTTGACGTCGTTGATCTTGGCGCCGCGCAGCCGCAGCTCGACGGCACGGTCCTGCAAGAGTTGGCGGGACGCCTTGCCCGCTTCGATCGCTTGCAGCAACCGTTCGCCGCCCTGCGGCGTGCCGGCCATGCCGAGGGCAATCGTCGCCTGCACGCGGGCCGGCGCGTTTTGCAACGCCTTGACGAGCTCGGCGTGCGCGTCCGGATGATTGACGCCGGCCAGGGCGTTGGCGACCTGTTCGCGCACCTGGATTGCTTCCTTGTCGTCGAGCAGAATGCGACCCAGCGGCGCGATCGTGCCCTTGGCGTCGATCTGCACCAGCGACGTGATGCATGCCTTGCGCAATGGCTCCGCCGTCGTCGGTTGACTGACGAGGGCCAGCAAGCGCGGCTGGGTTGACGCGACCTTCAGCGTTCCCGCCATCTCGGCGCCGACCAGTGAAGGCAGCGTCCCGGCTTGATCGATCAGTGCCTCGACGATCTTGCTCGCTGCGGCGCGATCGGCGTCACCAAGCTTGATGCCGCGTTCCTGGGCGCCCTGGATCACGGCCTTGAGCACGTCTCCTTGCGCCGCCTGATTCTTTGCATACTGCGTGCGAGCGAACTCCAGTGCCCATGTGGTCGAGCCGTCGGCGCCATACCGGACGATGTGGCGAACCACGGCATTGAGGTCGCGGTACGGCAGATCCTTCTCGGCCTGCGCCTTCAGATACTGCGCCGAATCCGCGCTGCGAATACCGAGGCAGACATCGTAGACCGCCTTGTGCTGCTCGCTGTCCCCCTTGTCGCGCGCCAGCATCATCCAGCTTTCGGGATTCTTGAGCTGTTCGCGCAACGCCAGCCGCACCGCGTAGAGCAGATGCGTGTCCGCCGGCGGCACGCGCCAGCGCAGCTTCGCCAGCGGCGCAATGTGGTCGGGCGCCGGATGTGCCGCGAGCGCCTCGGCGGCGACGCGCTGCACCATCGGTTCTTTGTCGTCGAGCCCGAGCTTCGCCAGGGCGGCGTACTTCGGCGACCATTTGGCCTTCTCGCTCAGGATGCGCTGCACGTGCACGCGCAGCTCCTTCGAGTCGGCGGAGCCGACGCTGACGAGCGTGTCGTCATCGAGCTTGCCGAGGCGTTCGAGGGCCCACATGGCGTGGACCTTGGCGGTCGCGCCCTTGTCGCTCGCATTGGCGAGCTTGATGACGCGCTGCAGACCATCGATCGCATCCTTGCCGCCGCGCTCGACGAGTTGATGCGTCGCTTGCAGGCGCACGGTGAGGTTCGAGTGATATAGCGATTGCAGAAGCGTAGCAACGTCCGCTTTCACCAGGTTCGTCACGGGTTGCGGGTTGTCCTTGGTTGGTCCGCGATAAACGATACGCCAGATGCGGCCCTTGTCGCGGTCGCGCCCCGGATGTTTCAGGTCGACTTCGTAATGGCCGATGATGCGGTTGTAGAAGTCGGCGAAATAGAGGCAGCCATCGGGCCCGAGCTTGATGTCGACGGGACGGAACCATGGATCGCTCGATGTCAAAAACTCCTTCATCACCGCTTTCGGGCTCGCGCCCGACCAGTCGATCTGGTAGGAGTTGATGCGGTTGTTGACGACATCGCCAAGGAACAGCCGGCCGCGATACTCCGGCGGATACTGGTCGGCCGCGTAATAGGCGACGCCGCAGAGGGCGGTGGAATGCTGGTTGCCGAAGGTGTTCATGTGGGGGGCGAAGCCGACACCGTCGTGCGGCTTACCGAAGCTGACGTACCAGCCGTGGCGCAGCAGCATCGTCAATGGCTCGCTATGGCAGTCGCCGGAATAAAGGTTGCCGAGCGGATCGAACGCCAGGCCGAATGGATTGACCTGGCCCCAGGTCCACTGCTCGATGCGCGAGCCGTCGGGCTTGATGCGATAGGTGTTGCCCGAGGTGAGCGAAATCGCGGTCTCACCACGGCTCTTGATGTTGGAGGTGTTGGCATAGCCGTGGCAGGCGTAGATCCAGCCGTCGAAGCCTTGCTGGAATTCGCCGGTCATGCCGTGGGTGTCGCGGTAGCCGAACTCGCCGTAGAGGAAATCGCGTTTGTCCGCATGGCCTGTGCCCTTGGTATCGGCCATGCGATAGATGGCGGGAATGGTGTAGATCAGTGCCGAGGTGGCCGATCCATCGGGGATAACGCCGATGGGGATATTGAGCTTGTCGGCAAACGTGGTGATCTTGCGTGCCTTGCCGTCAGGGCCGAAATCTTCGAGGATCTTGACCGCATCGCGCCCCTTGCCGGCGGGCGCGGGGAACGGATATTCGATGGTCTCGGTGATCCAGAGTCGGCCGGCCGCATCGAAGTTGATGTTGATCGGTTTGCGGATATCGGGATCGGCTGCGACCAGTTGCAGCTCGAAGCCCGGCGGCAGCTTGATCTTCTTGACCTGTTCCTCGGGCCGCAACGGATCGGTCGCCGCGACATGCGGGCTCGGCGGCCACTTCGGTTTTTCCTTTTGCTGAGCATTCGAAGAAGCAACGGCGAGCACGACGGCGATTGCCGTCGCCACGAAGAGTTTCAAGCGCATTTCGTTCCTCTTGCAATGATCGAGTCGCGGGAGAGTGTGTTGGCAATTCTATATTTGCACGGATTCACACGCCAGCAAAGTCTACTGTCCACTGCGATTGCTGCAGAAACGCGAATCCGGTTCATCCTTCGCCTTTGGTCATGCTTTTTCCCTTGTCAACTAAGGTGCCGCTTCCTACCGATAGAGTGTAGAGGGCCCATCGACCCGCGGGTGGGCGTGGTTTGTACTTTCCAATGGCGGGCAGGAAACAGGTGGAAACATGACGCATACCGTTTGTGAACCGTGCAACGACTGCAAATACACCGACTGCGTGGCGGTCTGCCCGGTCGAGTGCTTTTATCAGGACGACATGCTCCTGTACATCGATCCGGTCGATTGCATCGATTGCGAGGCGTGCGTTCCGGAATGCCCGGTCGAAGCGATCTTCGCGGAGGCCAATGTCCCCGCTCAATGGGCCAGCTACACCCCGCTCAACGCGACCAAGTCGGCCGAACTGAAGGCCGCCGGCGGCGACGCCCACATCACCGAAAAACAGGACGCCAAGGAAGGTCCCGGCTGCAAGAAGAAGGGCTGAAATCAGTGACAAGTGACAAGTGACACGTGACGAGTGGAGAGTGTGAGACAAATGCATTCACTCGTCACTCGTCACTCGTCACTCGTCACTTCTTCCGTTGGAATTCTGCTTATCCAGCTCGGCACTCCCGATGCGCCGACTCCCGAGGCCCTTCGCCCCTACCTCCAGCAGTTCCTCGGCGATCCGCGCGTCATCGAGGATCCTCCCTGGTTCTGGCCGATCCTCTTCCGCTACATCCTTCTCAAACGCCCCGCGGACTCCGCGGCCAAGTATCAACGCATCTGGGACAAGACGACTGGCTCCCCCCTGCTCCACTGGACCAAGCGACAAACCGAATTGTTGCAGGCCCAGCTGCCGAACATCCCTGTGCGCTTCGGCATGCAGGTCGGCAATCCGCCGGTTGCCGATGTGGTGCGCGATCTGATTCGAGCCGGCGTCGGTCGGCTCATCGTCTTCCCAATGTACCCGCAATACTCCGCGACGACGACGGCTTCCGCTACCGACGTACTCTTCAAGTGCCTGCTGAAGGAACGGCGCGTGCCGGCCCTGCGCATCGTGCCGCCGTACTATCAGCATCCCGCCTACCTTGATGCCATGGCCCGGCTCATTGCCGAAGAGGAACGCAAGCTCCCCTGGCGGCCCGATCATCGCCTTTTGAGCTTTCACGGCATCCCCAAGCGCTACGCCAAGGCCGGAGATCCGTACGCGACGCACGTCAAGCGCACCACACGCGAACTCGTGGCTCGCCTCGCCTGGCAGCGCAGTGAATGGACGCAAACGTTCCAGTCGCTGTTTGGCCGCGAGGTGTGGTTGAAGCCGTACACCGATGAGGTGCTGGCCCAACTGGCGAAGGCGGGGAAAAAGCGCGTCTTCGTGGCGCTGCCTGGCTTCACTGCCGATTGCCTGGAGACGATCGACGAGATCGGCAACGAATCGCGCGAGGCGTTCCTGCACGCCGGCGGCGAGGCGCTGCACGCATGCCCGTGTTTGAACGATCATCCCGCCTGGATCGACGCGATGCGTACCATCATCGTCGAGGAAGGCGCAGGGTGGATTTGATGTTTAGCCCCGCCTCGCAGAGGCGGGCGGACGTGATGCTCCTCGGAAGCCCGACACGTCCGCCCGCTTCTGCGAAGCGGGGCTAAACGGGGATTCGTCATGAATGATCTAATACCGTTCCTGGATGCCGCCAAACAAGCCACGCTCGTCGCGGCGGATGTACTCGAGGCGTGGCGGCCGAAATTCCAGGTGCGCGAGAAGGGCCGCGCGGATCTCGTGACCGAAGCGGACCTCGCGTCGCAGCGCGCCATCCAGGCACACCTCGCGAAGCTATTTCCGGAGCACGCGTTTCTTGGCGAGGAGGAAGGCTCGAAGGCGCGGCCCGCGCCGGACGCGCCGCCGACCTGGATCATCGACCCGATCGATGGCACCACCAACTACGTCCACGATTGCCCGTTTTATTGCATCTCCATCGGCCTGCAGATCGCAAACGAACTGGTCGTCGGCGTCGTCTACGATCCGCCGCACAAGGAGATGTTCGCCGCCGCCAAAGGACAGGGCGCCTGGCTGAACGCCCGCCGACTGCAAACGACCGGCACTGCCTCGCTGGGTCAGGCGTTGCTCTCGACCGGCTTCCCGCCCGACATGCGCGGCGCCGAACGCTCGCTCGACTGGTGGCGGCACCTCGGCTTTCTCGCTCAGGCCCTGCGCCGCACCGGTTCGACAGCCCTCAACCTCGTCTACGTCGCCTCCGGCCGATTCGACGGCTACTGGGCCTTCGACAATCACGTGTGGGACGTCGCCGGCGCCACGGTGATCCTCCGCGAAGCCGGCGGGATTATCACCAATATCGATGGCAGCGACTACGACCCCTACACCGCCGACGCGCTCGCCAGCAACGGGCCGTTGCACCCGACGCTTGTCGACCTGTTTCAGAAGGGATTACCGCAAGCCCCGGGGTAAGCGTATTCGCGACCCCCTGGGATTTGCACCCAGCCGCTGACAGATCCCAGGGGGTTGGAGTACCACACCCCTGGGCTTCTATGACCTATTTCGCCTTCAGGAATCCCTGGCTCTTCATCCACGCGGCGCACGATTTCGTCCACATCGAGCAAGGCCGATCGCTCGGGCGGACGGCGAAGTCATGGGCCGCGTCTGCGTAGATATGTAGCTCCGCCGAAACGCCTGCGCGCTTCAGAGCGCGATACGTGAGCACGCTGTGCTCCGGATCGCTGATGATGTCGGCGTCGCCATGCGCGAGAAAGACCGGCGGCGTGTTAGCCGGGATCTTCAGCCCTTTCGCCAGCTCTTCGCGCAAATAGCCCGAGTAGGCGGCAATCGCAAAATCGGGCCGGCAGCTCACCTTGTCGATGTCATCGATCGCATCGTAAGTGCGCTTCTCGAAACCGACCGCGGTCGCGATGGCCAGATGGCCGCCCGCGGAAAAGCCGATCATGCCGATGCGATCCGGATCGATGCCCCAGGCTTTCGCGTTCTTGCGCACCAGGCTGACCGCGCGCTGGGCATCCTGCAAGGGACGACGCGCCGGCGGCCCCTTCGGCTCATCCGGCCGACGCGGCACGCGGTACTTGAGAATGATCCCGGTCACCCCCTGCTCATTGAGCCAGGCGGCGACCTCCTCGCCTTCCAGTTCCCAGAACAGGTTCCAGTAACCGCCTCCCGGGCAGATGATTGCGGCTGCCCCAGTGTCCTTGTCCTTGGCAGGGCGATAGATCGTGATCGTCGGCCTGGTGACACTCGTCACCAGGCGCGTCGGCTCGGTCACCTCGACCTCTTTCCGCGTCAGCTTCGGCGACATGCGCACGTACTCGGCCCCGATCGTGCCAGGTTCCTCCGGCGGCTTGCCCGGCCAGACATCGACGACCATCGGCTTGCTTTGCCCGAAAGCTGCTGACGATGAAAGTAGGATTGCAGATATGGTCAGAGACACGATTCGTCGCATGGCACTCCCCCCGTGCAAGCTATATCAGCGTGCGCGATTCGGCAGCTGCCGAATCGCGCACGAATATTTAGATGATTACATTCCGACATATTACGGACTTTCAGGCGACACAATTCGCGGCATATCCATGGCAAGATGAGAATATTACCCACGCCCGTGAACGGGCGTGGACCTGAGATGCCGTGGCTCCGAAGGCCAGAGAGTTCCTCACGCGTCACGGCTGAATACGTTGCCCTACAACCGTGTTGAGCTTCAGGACATTGCGTCGATGCCTGGCGAGCGCGTCCAGGTACTGATTGGCAATGTCGTTGTAATCGCGTTGCGCGTTGAGGTAACTGACAAGGCTCTCCTGCCCCTGGGTGTAACTCAGGCGAGCAGCGTCTCGAATCCGACCGGCGCTGGGCAGGATCTGCTTTTCAAACCGGTCAACGGCGGCCTGGCTGGACGACGCGTCTTGCGCGGCCTTGTGAACTTCGCTGACCACTAACCGCTCCAGGCCGGCCAGCTCCAGTTGCGTCTGGTAAACATTGATCTCGGCCCTGCGAATATTGCCTTGATTGCGATTGAAGATCGGCAGGCTGACCATGGCGCTCAGTCCCCAGGAGGTTGCATTCTGGCCGCCGGTGGGCCGATTGTCGCGGATGCCGTAGGGAGTGTAGAGCAGGTAGACGTCGGTGACTCGCTCCTTGACGGCGAGGCCGACCTCCGCCTGGGCGCGTTGCACGCCAATACGGAAGGCCACCAAATCGGGGCGAGCATCGATGGCGATGGCGGCCAGTTCCTCGGCCGGCGCGATGGCGGCGCCGCCGCTGCGCAGACTGCCTCGCAAGGCGATGGCATCGACCTGGTCGGCGGGAATATTCAATAGCACGGCCAGTGTTTGTTTTGCCTGATGCAACGCTGTGTGGGCGTCTTTCAAGGCGATCTCGGCATGAGCTTGCTGGATCAACGCGCGGTCCACATCGATCTTCGGCTGGACGGCCTTGGCCGCAGCCTTCTTGGTCAGCTCTACGATTTCCGAAATGCCCTTCAGGCCGACTTCGGCATATCGCACCGTGGCATGGGCGCGCAGCACATCGATGTAGGCAGTGAAGAGGTTGTCGATCTCCAGGCGGACCGCGTCCTGATACTGCGACTCCAGCACGCGCTTGGCCGTCTGGGCAACGCGAATGCGATCGAGCCGTTTGCGATTGATGTCGATCGCTTGAATCACGGTGGCGGAGTAGTTCGTTTCACCGGGCCGAGATGGCGAGTAGTTCCCGTAGGGAACATTGTCGGCACTCGCGAAGATGAGCGGATTGTTCCGCAGGCCGGCGGTCAAGATATCGGCGTCGGCCTTGGGGATTTCCTGGAACTTCACGAGCAATTCGTTGTTTGCCTGTACGAGGCGATCGATGGCGGCATCGAGGGTCAAGCCGTCTGGCGGGCCATCCTCGTCGACAACGGAGATGTCGATGGCGCCATAGAGTGGCTGCGGCGACTTCTGCGCCGTCAGTCGCACCGGCGGCGGAATGCGATACGGCGGCGTGCCGGCGCCTGCCGAGTTGGTCGGGCCAAGCAAGATGGCGCGCGGCGTCACGGACGACGACACGCCTTCCCCGAGCCGCGGCACGTTGGCGCCCGGGTAGATCCGATAGGGACTTTCCCCCAT
>DASRSQ010000571.1:0-2488 GCA_035656475.1 Gemmataceae bacterium
CAAGGCACTAATCTTGGCAAAACGCTTGGTGAACGACTCACCTATTCATTCTACCAAGTCACCTGTGCGATCTCAAGTTTACCGAAAAGTAAGGGTTTGCCGATTGTGCGGGGCGGAATCCGGAATTGTTCGAATGAGCAAACGAGATCGGCTGATGGGTTCGATAGTATGATACAGCAGCGGCGAACTTGCCGTCTTGCAGTTGAGGACATAGATAAGATGCGACGACTAATCTATGTGGCGTTGTTGGCCCTGGCAGGATGTCAGAGTACGATTGGGCCATTCGCGCCGAGAGAGCCACAGCGAGTGGACGACTCGCGTCTGAGCATTCCCGAGCAAGAGGTCCGCGGGCGAGAGCGATACGCATTACCCCAGGAAGGGTTGATCCTCCCGCCATCGGGCAATCAGTACCGCTACGGGCAATGATCAAATAGGCATCTCGGCTCACCGAGGTGCCTCATGTTGCGCGCATCCTGCTGTCTCGTCCTCGTCGCGATTGTTGGTTGCCGAATGGCCGAGCGGGAGGGCATGAACCCGCTGCCGGAGAACGGGGCGCCGCTGAGTTTCGACGAGATGCTCAGTCGGGCCCGTGGCCAGGCCGCGTCCGCGCTGGATGCATATTACATCGATGCCTGGCTTGAGTTGGAGCAGGCAGGGCAACGGCTGGAGCAATCGGCACGCTTGCTTCCCAAGAGCACGCACATCCCGGAAAATCTGAAGACCAAGGTTGAGCCCGAATCGAACCTCTTGCGCCAGGACGCCAGGAAGCTCGTCGAGGCGGCGCGCAATCGCAACAGCACCGAGGCCAACGCTATCATGCAGCGCATCAACGAGCGCATCCGCTTGCTGCGCCCCACGGCGAACTCGGAAGATAAGAAATAGCCGCTACACCCTCATGCCAGTCTTCGCACTTTCCCCAGGTTCCGCAGGCGATTCGCATCTCGTTCGGTCGATGGGATAGAAGTCATTGGTATCCCTCACGCAACGTGACGACTCGAACAAGGATGAGAGGCGATGCGCAACCTCGTTTTTCTGCTGTTTTTCTGCTCCCTGGCGGCCTGCAAACACAACTCGCCGCCGCCGCCACCGCCGGACGGCGTGAACGTCCGTGCCCCCTTCGTCAATATCCATGTGCCCAACCGTCCCGACTACGGCGCGTTTGAGGACGTCAAGCCGCTGCCGCCCGCTCCGCCCTCGCGCTGAGCGTACAATCAAGACATGGACGCGATCGCCATCGATGTGCAGAACCTCGCCGAGACCGAGGCCTTCGGCCAGCGCCTGGGCGCGCGCCTGTTCCCCGGCGCGGTAATCGCCCTGATCGGCCAGCTCGGCGCGGGCAAGACGCAACTCGCGCGATCCATCGCGGTGGGGCTCGACATACCGAACCCGGCCGTCGTCAACAGCCCCACCTTCGTGCTGATCCAGGAATACGCGGCCCGGCTGCCGATCTACCACTTCGATGCGTACCGATTGACGAGCGAAGCGGACTTCGCCGACCTCGGCGCGCACGAATATTTCGCGGGCAACGGCGTCTGCCTGGTGGAGTGGGCCGATAAGGTGCCGGCGACGTTGCCGCGCGAACGGCTGGAGGTGCGCATCACGATCACGGGCGCGGAGTCGCGCCATTTCGACGTGGTTGCAATCGGCGAGGGCTATCTGGAAATGATCAGCCGCTTGCGGCGTAGCATGCAGTGACTGCTGCGCGCAAGCGGCAGATATTACTCTCACGCTGGCAACTCAATGCCCGGCCTTGACCGGAGTCGGCGCACCGCCGGTGCTCGTGCCAGTCGGTGCATTCTCCTTCGGCGGAATCCGCATCGCGTAAAATGAGCGCCACACAAAAATCAGGCCCACGATCAGCATACCGGCGCCGATGAACGGCGTGATGTCCTGGCTGTGCCCGTGGCTCGCCGACTTCTTCATTTCGACCGCGATTTCCACGGCCAAAAGCCCGAAGAGCGTCGAGAACTTGATGATCGGGTTCAGCGCGACCGAGGTCGTGTCCTTGAACGGGTCGCCGACGGTGTCGCCGATGACCGTTGCCGCATGCACGTCGGTCCCCTTCTCCTTGAAGTCGACCTCGACCAGCTTCTTGGCGTTGTCCCACGCGCCGCCGGCGTTCGCCATGTAGATCGCCTGGAACAGGCCGAAGACCGCGATCGACACGAGATACGCGACGAAGAAGTTCGGATCGAAGAACGCGAAGGCGAGCGTCAATGTCATCAGGGCGATGAAGATATTCCACATGCCGCTCTGGGCGTACTCGGTGCAAATCTTGACGACGGTCTTCGAATCCTCGATGTCGGCTTCCGCCTTGTCGAGCCGCATGTTCTTCTTGATGTATTCGACCGCCCGGTAGGCGCCGGTGGTGACGGCTTGCATCGAGGCGCCGGAGAACCAGAAGATCACCGCGCCGCCGCAGATGAAGCCGAGCAGGACCGGAGCGTCGGTCAGGCTGAGCTGGAGCAGCTTGGCGTTGTTGATGAAG
>DASRSQ010000572.1:0-7716 GCA_035656475.1 Gemmataceae bacterium
GCGCGGCGGGGCTAAACGGGGGACATCACCATGCAAATGTGGACCGTATTCGCAGTGGCCGGACTGCTCGCGTTCGCCGGCGATGACATCACGCAGGCGATCAAGAAGGATCGCTCGGCGTTGCAGGGGACGTGGAAAGTCACCGAATCGGTAAGCAAGGGGGAAAAAGCCCCGCCGGAGGATTTGGCCCTCATCTTTCGTGGCGATGCGATCCTCATCCGCGAGGATGGCAAGACGGCGGAGAATTTTTCGTTTTTGCTCAATCCGAGCAAGACGCCGAAAGAGATCGATTTGACACTTAAAGTGGGACCGCAGAAGGGCCGCATCGATCGCGCCATCTACAAGCTCGACGGCGATACGTTGCGCATCTGCATTCAAACCGACAAAGATGGCCCTCGGCCCGCGGGATTCGCGTCGCCAAAGAACAGCTCGATTTGGCTCGTCGTCTTGCAACGGACGAAAGAATAGGAAGAGACAAAATCCATTACACCTCGTTCCCACGCAGAGCGTGGGAACGAGGGCTATCCTTTGAACGACAAGCCATGAATAAGATACTCGCATCTACCTCGCTCTTCCTCGTCGGTGTTATCCTGCTCCACGCGGGAGAAACGCCATCGGACCTTGACCGCATGCAGGGAACCTGGACCATTGTCTCGCTTGTCGAGCAGACAAAATCGATCCCGGCGGCGGAGACGGACACGGTCGAGTACGTCATCAAAAAAGATGTGATGTCGGTCTACGACAAGGGAAAACTCGAAGCCCAATACCAGGTGACGATCGATGCGACCAAGACGCCGAAGGCGATCGACTTCAAGCATCTGATCGGTGAAAACAAGGACCGGATCGAACCCGGCATCTTCACATTCGACGGCGACAAGCTCAAGCTCGCCCTCGATGAAAAGCGCCAGGGCCGGCCAACGGTCTTCGAAGGTAAGGAAACGGAGACCTACAGCATCGTCGTGCTGAAGAAAAAGGCGGATCCCGCGAAGAAGGACGAGCCAAAGGCGGAGAGCCCAAAGAAGGATGAGCCGAAGGCGGAGAGCCCGAAAAAGGATTAGGTGTTAAATGCTCGATCGCGTGCTGGAGCCGGAGGTGATGGATTCCGCGGAGGAGGCACGCGATTACGATTCGATGGATCACGCCCACGTCAATCAACTCTTCATCAGCGATCTCCTCGCGTTCCATCCGTCGTCGACGCGCGTGCTCGACGTCGGCACCGGCACGGCCCAGATCCCGATCGAATTGTGTCGCCGGCACCCGAAGGTGCACGTCATCGCCATTGACATGGCCCAGCACATGCTCGACGTCGGCCGGCGCAATGTCGAGCGCGCCGGCTTCGCCGATCGCATCGAATTGCGGCTCTGCGACGCCAAGCAGATGCCGTTCGGGGACGCGTCGTTTGACTGCATCATGTCGAACAGCATCGTGCACCACATCCCGGCGCCGCTCGCCGTTTTCGCGGAGATGGCGCGCGTCATCCAGCCAGGCGGCACATTGTTCGTGCGCGATCTGCTGCGGCCCTCCGATCTCGATTCGCTCCAGCGTTTCGTGCAGATGTACGCAGGGGACGCCAACGCGCATCAGCAGAAGATGTTCGGCGACTCGCTGCACGCCGCGTTGACGCTGGCGGAGGTGCGGGCGATGGCATCGCAGGTTGGCTTCAACCCGGCGACGGTGCAGCAAACCAGCGATCGGCACTGGACGTGGGCAGCGAGAAAATCGGAACGCTGATCCGATGCAGTCTTATAAATGCAAACGGAACACTAATCGAACACTAATCCATCGTCGCAAGCCATTCTGGTCGTTCCAATTAGTGAAGATTAGTGCCGATTAGTGTTCCGATTGTTTTCGCTCGACGCTTTCCCTTCTGTAACGATTGGTACAAGTCGGGTACGGAATCTTTAACCATTGCGCACTGAGTTCCTGTGCAAGCCCTCGCGGCGGCGGATTAGTGTTCGATCAGTGTTCGATTAGTGTTCCGTTTGCATTTATTTAAGCTTGACAACGCACCAGATTGTTTTGGTTGCCCTCGTTCACTTCAACAATTCTTTGGTGAAAATCGTCCATCTCTCCATGATTTTGCCGATGGTTCGGGTTTTGCCGAATGGTTCAAGGTTACGGAAAGTAACGCCGATGAAAATCCCCAGGATCGAATTCGAATCCGCGCCTGGTGAATTCGGAGCGAATCGATCGGCGCAGTTGGAGAGGCAGCCATGGCAAAATGGTGGACGACGCTGGGGTTGGTGGCGGCAAGCCTGGGGATCTGCACCCTGTCGGCCAGTGCCCAGTATCCGCCCGGAGGCGGCACGATGCCGCCGCTCACCGGCGCCTTCGGCATTCCGACGATGGGGGGACCGCCCCCCGGCGCATTCGGCATGGGAGGAGGACCGCCGCCGGGTGTGCCTGCAGACTTCCCCAATCCGGCCGCGCCGTCGCAAGAGCCGGTCTCCCCCTTCACGATCAAGGATGAAGGCATGCCCAATGCCTTCACCGAGTGTGAGACGCGCCCCCGTTCTACCGCTCCCTACGCCCTGACCTTCCGTGGCGAGTACATCGGCTGGAACCTACAGAAGGGGCCGCTGTCCGTGCCCCTCGTCAGCACGACCTCCAATCTGGCCCCCGGCTCTTTTGGCCAACTCGGCAGCTCGAACACCAGCATCCTGGTCCCCGCGGGCACCAGCGCGATTGACTACGGCAGCTGGGCTCCTGGCTTCCGACTCACCGCCGGCGTCGCCATCGGCTATCTGCCTCCCATCGAGCTCTCCGGCTTCTCGATTCAGCGCACCGCCAACATCTTCAACGGGGGATCGCTGTCCAATCCCACGCAGTTCCTGGCATTCCCGTTCCAGAATGTGGCGCCAAACTTTTTGTTTCCAGGCACCGCGGGCGTCGGCACCGAGACGGCCGCTGTCATCTCGATTCCGGTCGGCAGTATCGTCCCCGCTCAGGGAGGCACCATCAATATTTCCTCCGATCTGTCCTTCTGGGGGTTCGAGGCGAATGCCTTCCTCAATCTCTGCGAAACCGACGTGTTCCACATCGATCTCATCGGCGGCTATCGCCACTTGCACCTGAGCGAGAATCTCAACTATCTCACCCAGATCGGTGGGGCCGGCGGCGCCATCCTCTTCAATGGACAGATCCAGCCCGCCACCGTCTTCTCCTCCACGACGCAAGACCTATTCGCCTCCAACAACAGCTTCGACGGCGGCCAGGTCGGCTTCCGCGGCGTGCTGAACATGGGACGCTGGGCTCTTTTCAGCGATATCAAGTGCGCCATGGGCAACACCAACGAACGCATCGACATCAGCGGGTCCACGACACTCAATCAGAACATTGCCGGCCGAACTTCGCAAACGACTCCGGGGGGCTTGCTCGCTCAAGGCACCAATTCGGTGATCCGGAGCGGCAACGAATTCGCGTTCGTCCCCGAAGCCAACATCTCGCTGAGCTTCCAGCTCCACGACAGCGTTCGCTTCTTCGGCGGTTACGATGTCCTTTACTGGAGCCGCGTCGCTCGTCCGGGGGACTATGTCAGCAACCTGATCGATGCCCGTCAGGTGCCGACCTCGGGCTCGTTTGCCACCGGTGTCAGCTACAATGGTCCGTTCGCCCCCGCCCTGCAACAGCGCGGCTTTTTGGCCCAGGGCTTCTTCATTGGCATGGAAATTGGATTTTGATAAAAAGACGAGAATCAGTCTGAGTGGAAATGCGACGAGCCGTCGCCGAACAGGCCCAATGGGTCTATCGGCGACGGCTTCTTTTGTTGCTGGCCCCGCAGCGCTGGATCCGCCTCATCAATGTGCTGGTGCCACGCGCGCATGCAGCTTGAAAAGTGGTACGGATCATTCAAAATATCGAGGAACAAGCTCTGAAAGGAACCGCATGACGACATTCAGCCCGCGCGCCGCCGGCATTCTCGGCTCGTTGACCGTTCCGCTCGGGCTCGGCGTGTTGCGTCTGTGCACCGAAAGTCGGCCGAGCGAGGCTGACGCGCTTGCCGTCATCCGTTTCGCACTCGATCACGGCGTCCGCGTTCTCGATACCGCCGACTCGTATGCACTCGATGACAAGGACTTCCACTACGGCGAAGCACTTGTCCGCAAAGCCCTCGACATGTGGACTGGACCACGCGATGAGGTCAAGATCTTGACCAAGGTTGGCATGTCGCGGCCCAAGGGAAAGTGGATTCCGAATGGCCGACCGGAACATCTGCGTAAAGCCGTCGACGGAAGCCTGCAGGCGCTCGGCGTCGAGCAGCTTTTCCTGCTGCAACTTCATGTGCACGATCCTCGTGTGCCATTCGAGGACACGCTGGCCGCGCTTGCCGATTTGCAAAAGCAGGGGAAGGTGTTGCATCTGGGCCTGTGCAATACGACGCCAGGCGAACTCCACCAGGCCCAGGCGCACTTCAAGGTCGCCGTCGTGCAGAACGAGCTGAGCGTGCTGACGCGCAAGAGCGCCGCCGACGGCCTGCTCGAACTGACGCGCGAGCTCGGCATGCCGTTTCTCGCGCATCGCCCGCTCGGCGGTTACGCCAAGGTTGAGAAGCTCCTCAAGAACAAGATTCTCGTCCCGCTCGGCGAACGCCATCACGCGACGCCGCACGAAGTCGCGCTCGCTGCCTTGCTCGACGCAGGCCCGCACGTGATCCCGCTCATCGGCGCCACGCGCGTCGACAGCGTGCGTTCCTCGCTGAAAGCGCTTGATATCAAGCTGGACATCAGCGACCGCGCCGCCCTTGGCATCAAGTTCTCGTTCGCCGCCGATCCCGACGCGGTCGCCGGCAATGCCCGCCTGTTCGCGCGCAAGGACACCGCCATACCAACCCGAAGCGCAAGCGAGGGATCTCCCACGCCGTCGACCGAGCTCCCTCGCCCGGTTAGCACTCCCGACGTCGTGATCCTCATGGGCATCCAGGGGGCCGGCAAATCAAGCGTCGTCGACACTTTCGTGAACGCCGGCTACGCCCGCCTCAATCGCGACATCCTCGGCGGCAAGCTCGACGATCTCATCCCGCGCATGCTGCAACTCTTCGCCTCGGGCCAGCGCCGCGTCATCCTCGACAACACCTATCCGACGCGAGTCTCGCGCGCTCCCGTCTTGGCGGCGGCCTACTCGCAGGGCGTGCCGGTGCGCTGTATCCATCTGCAGATTCCACTTGCGGAGGCACACGTCAATATCGTCCTGCGCAACCTGGAAAAATATGGCCGCCTGCTGGGACCGGAAGACTTGAAGGTGCTGGTGAAGAGCGATCCGACGCTGCCGCCGCCGCTGGCGCTGGCGAAGTGGCTGAGCACGTTCGAGGCGCCGTCGCTGAGTGAAGGTTTCGCCTCGCTCGACGTGATCCCGTTTCAGCGCCGGCTCGATTCGGCACATGTCGAGAAGGGGCTCTTGCTCGATGTCGACGGCACCGTGCGCAAGACGAAGAGCGGTGCGATCTATCCGAGCAGTGCGGAGGACGTGGAGCTGCTGCCCGGCCGACGCGATGTGTTGGCCCGCTGGCTTGATGTAGGCTATCAGCTTTTCTTCGTTTCCAATCAGAGCGGCATCGCCTCGGGCAAGCTCGATCGCGTGGCCGCCGAGGCGGCGTTTGCGCGCACGGTCGAGTTGCTCGGGCTGCCGGTGACGGAGGTCGTCTACTGTCCGCACCCGGCGTTCCCGGTCGGCTGTTATTGCCGCAAGCCGCTGCCGGGGCTTGGCGTGTACCTGATGCAGCGTCATCGATTGGCCCGCGAGCATCTGGTGATGGTCGGCGACATGACCAGCGACGCCGACTTCGCCGCCAGCATCGGGGCACGCTATTTCGATGCCCGGACGTTTTTCGCACAGAAGGGCGAGAAATAATCGGTTTGGTAGCTTGCCCGTTCAGAACGGCTGTCAATGGTCTTCGGCCTGAAGGGACCGTTCTATCAGTCAAGGCCGAGGCCTGGGAACGCCGTCTCCATCCTGGCCTTCGACCCGGTGAACAGATCAGTCCTTTCAGGACCGCATGCAAGCGATGCACCGCTGGCCGCGTGCGATGTTACTATGCCTCGACAGATTCCTTCAGGACCACCGCGCTGTTGCGTTCCTCGTCGCTGGCCGCATAGACGAATGTGACGGTGTGCGCCTCGGTGATGAATTTCAACAACTGCAGCACGTCCGTCTGTTGCTTCAATTCCGCCCGATACCGTTTCTGGAATTCGGGCCAGCGTTCGGGTTCGTGGCCATACCACTTGCGCAGTTCCGGACTGGGCGCAAGATCGCGCAACCAGATGTCGACATGCGCCTTCTGCTTGCTGACGCCGCGTGGCCACAGCCGCTCGACCAGGATGCGCAAGCCATCGCTTTTCGAGAATGGGTCGTACGCGCGTTTGAGGTGGATCATCGGCTCCTCCACGGGCGAGGTGTCAATGCCCGGGTGGGCGAACGACTTTCTCGTCCAGCGACGCCGCCGGGCGGAGGGCAACGCAATGCTCAGACACGTTGTTTGAAAGTCAGGCCCCTTTTCGCGTTCATGATACTCAGATTCTCGATCTTCTCACCATCCCAAACTGAGTTCAGATAGTTTTGCTCGTACGCCTGGCAGGTCACAGACGACCAGCGAACCATCCCGACCGCCCCAGGCGATGCGTGCCTGGTTGCGAGCAAAAGTGACGGCGACGATGTCCGTATTTGGTGAAAAGCGCACCGCTGATCTTGCTATGCCGTCCTGGCGCTCGTAGCAGCTTAGCTTTGCCGTCTCGTGGACCGTGCCAAAAATGCCGCCGCCATCGGAGACGGCGTCAGGCATGATCGGCACAGTGCCGGCCGGTTTTCCGTCCGGCATGGACGCGCGCAGCGCGGGCAGCTCTTCCGTCGGCGTATAGTAGAAGGCCTTGCCCGAAGGTTCGACGATCAGCCGCGCGGACTTGCTCTGCCGCTCAATATCGCGAGACCAGATCACCTTTCCGGTCGGCAGATCGATGACCTTGACCCAGCGACCTACTTTCGGTTCTGTCCCCAGCCCTTCCACGACAACATGTCGGCCTTGCTGCGGCGCGACAGCCTGGAAAACGTGACGATTGAAATCCGGAATCTCGGCCGTGACTTTGAGACCAGGGCCGGCGTTCAGGTCGCGCACACGACACACGCGTGGATGGTCTTTCCAGGAAACCGCCGAGTCGGGCAAAGCCAACCCGCTTTGGATCTCGACCTGGAAGTGCCAGAGCTGACCGGCATCGCCGAACACGATCTTGTTTTGCAGGCCGGGGGGCAGCTTCCATCGCTTGATTTCTTGGCACGAATCGGTGCTCCACAAGCGAGCCTCCTCGGCGTGCTGGGCGGCCACCGAATAAGCGAGGCGCCGGCCATCGGGACTGAACGAGAGGGCGGCGCTGTCCGCGAACATTCCGGGAGGCGCTTCGAAGATGGCACACAGGCGGCCGCTGTCAAGGTCCCACAGGCCGATTTCCCAGTTATGCGCCAGTGCGGCCAGACGCCGACCGTCGTTGGAAATAGCGATCACCTCGATCTGCCCAGAAAGACCGTACAGGCTCTGCTGTCCGGCGGCCGAGGCCAGATCCCACACCGTCACGCTGGGAAGAAAGAAGACGCCACGGTTGCTGGCAGCCAGTTGGCGTCCGTCCGGGCTGAAGGCGAGCCCCGTGAGGTAGTCCATGCCGTTCTTGTCGTGGATGCGCAGTATCGTCTGTCCTGTGGCGACATTCCAGATGCGAGCCTCCTCGCGGCCTC
>DASRSQ010000573.1:0-2233 GCA_035656475.1 Gemmataceae bacterium
CCGTTATCAACTGACGCAACTGGGCAGAACAACAATTGCGGCCTTCCTCGCCGCTCGCGAAGCGGACACTGCAAAACTAAACCAAGCGGCATGAGAAAATCTGCGCACGACGCGCGGAAGCCTGGGATTATTGTCAAAGAGATCGTCGTGAGGATAGTGTTGCTTTGCCTGCACCGTTGCGATAAAAAACTGAACAAGCTCTGTGAGCGTGCGCGCATGCGCCCGAGTTGACCGAGGAGCGGATGAGAAACGTATTGACCATGATCCTTGCCGGCGGCAAGGGGACGCGTCTGGAACCCCTGACGCGCGATCGCGCCAAGCCGGCGGTTCCCTTCGGCGGCCTTTATCGCATCATCGACTTCACCTTATCCAACTGCATCAACAGCGACCTGCGCCGAATCCTCGTACTGACACAGTACAAGGCGCGCAGCCTCGATCGCCACATCGCGACCGGCTGGGGCTACCTGAGCCGGGAACTCGATGAATACATCGACGTCCTTCCTCCCCAGCAACGACTCGATGAGCAATGGTATCAGGGAACTGCCGACGCGATCTATCAGAACATCTACACCATCGAGAAGGCGAACCCGAAATATGTGCTGATCCTCGCCGGCGATCACATCTACAAGATGGACTACGGCGACATGATCCGCGCTCACATCGAAAAGGATGCCGATCTCACCGTCGGCTGCTTGCCGGTGCCCGCCAAGGAAAGCATCCACTTCGGCGTCATGCAGGTCGACTCGGCCGAGCGCATCCTCGGATTTCAGGAAAAGCCGAAGGATCCGATCACGATTCCTGGCGATTCCGATACCATCATGGCATCGATGGGCATCTACGTCTTCACCGCCCGGCTCATGTACGAGTTGCTCTGTCAGGACGCGACCAAGCCAGACAGCAGCCATGATTTCGGCAAAAACATCATCCCGGCCATGATCGAGAAGCACAAGGTATTCGGCTACCGCTTCCGCGACAAGAACCAGAAGCCGACGGCGTACTGGCGTGACGTGGGCACGCTTGACGCGTACTATCAGGCGAACATGGATCTGATCCAGATTGTTCCGGAGTTAAACCTGTACGACCGGGCCTGGCCGATCCGCTCGAACCAGCCGCAACTGCCGCCGCCAAAGTTTGTCTTCCGCGAAGAGAACACCGGGCGGCGCGGCGAGGCGCATGACAGCATCGTGTGCCAGGGCTGCATCGTTTCGGGCGGCCAGGTGAGCCGCAGCATCCTGTCGCCGAACGTGCGTATTAACAGCTTCGCCCGGGTCGAAGATTCGATCGTCTTCAGCGGTGTTGATGTCGGGCGCGGGGCCAAGATCCGCAAGGCGATCATCGACAAGGACGTCAAGATCCCCGCTAATGCCGTGGTCGGCTACGACGTCGAGCACGATCGCCGGCGCGGTTTCACGATCACAGAGTCAGGCATCGTCATCGTCGCCAAGGGGGAGTCGCCCGAGACGTTCAAGAAGCCATGAGCGACACCAATATCCAACCCGAATCGCAGTTACCCGCGCCGGCACCGGCGCCGCAGCCGCCCGCGCCGCCGCCACCGAACAATGCCTGGATCTACTTCTTCGCCTTCCTCGTCGTCGCCAGCGTCACCGTTACGCTGTTCATGATCTGGTTCAACAACAGCATCCAGCTCAAGCGGCCTGAACTCGATGCGGCTTACAAGCTCTGGAAAGAGAAGGGCCCGAAGACCTACAACCTGGTCTACACCGAACAGCTCAACAACGATGACCACAAGACCAAGTTCTTCGTCAAGGTGCGCGACGGCAAGGTCCAGGAAGTGTTGATGGACGGCAAGCCGCTCGAGCCGACCAAG
The DNA here is from genome assembly GCA_035656475.1 of Gemmataceae bacterium. Classification (GTDB taxonomy): domain Bacteria; phylum Planctomycetota; class Planctomycetia; order Gemmatales; family Gemmataceae; genus SIAQ01. The sequence goes on from DASRSQ010000573.1 coordinate 1,829, forward strand.
GAAGATGGCGAGGTGCACGATCCGCGGCCATACCACAGCATGGACGCGAAGTTTCGCGATGTCGAACGCTTCATGAGCATCGACGAGAAGAAGGACGCGCCGCGCGTCTACGTCATCGCAACGTTCGATCCGGAGACCGGCGCGATTCTGCGCTACATTCGCCGCGTTATGGGGACGACGCAGCGCGTGGAGCTGAACTTCAAGTTCGTGACGGAAGAAAAATGATCACTTTTTGGCTTTAGTAGATCGCCTGCCTTCTTTTTTCCTTTTGCTCCTTCTGCTCCTTTTTCGCCCGGCGTGCCTGCCGCCTCATGGCACGATGAACATCCAGGATTTTCCCGGCAATGGCGCCGAAGATGATTCCGAGGAACGGCGCGCTCACTGCGGGACATACCCATGCTCGGT
>DASRSQ010000574.1:0-1775 GCA_035656475.1 Gemmataceae bacterium
GGATCAGCTCGCCGCCATCGGGTGCAACGATGATCTCAAAGGGCGTATCGGTCAGAGCGGGAATCTTGGCCTGGCCGACACGGGCGCCGGCAAGCGTGTAGGCCACCAGGGGACTAACTTTCTGCGCGGAATAGACAAAGCCGGCCTTGGAATCGATGGCGAACGCCGTGCTGAAGCTGGTAGCTTCGATGGTGGCCACCGGATGCTTGAGATCGCCGGCGGCGGGATAGATGAAGATGCGTTTGGCATCAGGCATCGGCTTGGGATGATCGGGATGTTCTCCGGTGTTGCCCATGGGGCCGGCGAGGCACACCAACTTGCCATCGGTACTGAGCACCACACGGTTGTCGTTGCCGACGGCGAGCTTGTAGCTCGCGGGACCTGGAACCAGGTTGTCTCCCTGGATATCGAATCGTTGCAAGGTTTCGCCGACCTGCGCGAACATGTATTTTCCGTCTGAAGTAACAGCCAGCGATTTGCCGACCACGTCGGTGAACGGCGCGCCATTGCGGAAGGTGCGCGCGACCTCTCCCTTCGACAGATCGACGACGTCGACGCCGAACTTGCCGAGGGTGCCGGTGACGGCGTATTTGGAGGTCAAACTGCCGGCCGCCATCTGGATGGCGGGAGTGACGATCTTCTTTTTAACGGTGGAGAGATCATCGGGGTCGATGACCCAGAGTTGCTGGGTGTTCCATTTGACCATCAGCAGCCCTTCGCCGGACATGGCCAGGGCGGAGCAGAACTGGACTGGTGCAGCGTGGCTGTGCGTCTTGACCGTCATGCCGCTGGCGAGGTCGAAGCGTTTGAGCACGCCGAGGTGATCCATGACGTAGAACGATTTGCCATCGCGTGCCCAGACCGCGCCTTTGAGAATCATGTCCTTGAACTCGACGACGCGGGGGACGATCTCGGTCGGCTTGCCGCCAGGATTCTTGGGCTCGGGATCCTTCTTGGGCTCGGGGTCTTTGAACGGATCCAGTTTTACCAGCGGATCTCCCTTGGTGTTGACCTTGACGTGGGCAACGACGGAGTTGCCCAGAAGCAGCAATTCGCCGCCGCGAGGCGCCACGATCAACTCGGAAGCTCGCTCGGAGAAATCGGCGATTCTCACCTGAGCCAGGCGCGCCCCGGCAAAGCTGTAAACGACGAGCGGAGTGTCCGGCGTGTGCGCGTAAATGTAACCTGTCATCGGATCCATGCCGACGGCGCTCGTGAAGTTTCTTGCTGCGATGGTGGCGACGGGACGCTTGAGATCGGCAACGCGATAGACGTAGATTTGCTTTTCATTCGGCATCGCCTTGGGGTGGTCCGGATGTTCGCCGACGTTGCCCAGGAACGCGGGCAGGCAGACAAAACCGCCGTCGGGACTCGTGACGATGCGGCTGTCGGCGCCCCCGGAGATCGGATAGCCGGCGGCGCCGGCGACCACCTTGTCTCCTGCGATCGTGTAGCTCTGCAGCGCGCCCTTGATCTGGGCAAAGAGCAGCTTGCCGTCGGGGGTCGCCCGCAGCGTGTCGCCGACGACGCCCATGAAGGGGCCGTCACGCAGATTGCGTGCGATGGCGCCATTCTTCAGGTCAAGAACATCCACGCCGGCGCTGCCGGCGCTGAAGGCGAATGGAGAATCCACGCCCCCCGTGGCGTTGCGCGTGCCGGGGACGCCGATCTTCTTCTTGACGACGCTCAAATCCTCCGGATCGATCACCCAGACTTGCTGGGCGCCAATCATCGTCACGAGCAGGCCCTCGCTCGACATGCTCAGCCGCGTCGCG
>DASRSQ010000575.1:0-4567 GCA_035656475.1 Gemmataceae bacterium
GCGCCGCCTGGCTTGAGCGATTGCGGATCAAAGCCAGGGCCATCGTCGCAGGTCGTGAGGCGGACAAGGGATTCCGAGTCGAGTTCCACCTTTAAGCGCGCGGATTTCACACACGCATGCTTGACCACGTTCAAAAGTAGCTCGCGCGCGGACTCGTAGAGGAAGACCTTGAGCTCATCCGCCAGCGGCGGCAGTTCGGGAAAACTGCAGGCCACGTCAAGGCCATGCTGCTCGGCCATCCAGGCGGCAAGCCAGCGTAGCGACTCGGCCAGGTTGTCCTCGTGCAAGACGGGGGGGCTAAGTTCAACGGTGAGCGAACGGGACACGTCCAGGCAGCCGCTGAGCAGGCCGTCGATCTTGGCGGCGGCCTCCGGGAGATTCGATTTGCCGGCGCTGGTCAGTGCCGATAGTTGAAAGCGCGCTGCCACCAGGAATTGCTGCAAGTGATCGTGAATGATCTTGGCCAGTCGACGGCGCTCGCGTTGCTCGGCCAGGATCAACTCCCCTGCCAGGGCGCTCAATTGCTGCGAGCGCTTGCGCAGCGCCAATTCCGCCTGAGAACGGCCTGCAATCTCTTCTTCCAGCTTGGCGACGGCCGCGGAAAGATCGGCGGTTCGCTCCTTGACGCGTTGTTCCAGGTCGTCCTTGGCAGCGCGCAGGACCTCTTCCGTGCGTTTGCGTTCGGAGATGTCCATGTTGATGCCGACGAACCCGATGGACTTTCCCTGAGCATCCTTGATCGCGTTGGCGCGAGCCTCGAGCCAGTGGACGCTGCCATCGGGCCAGATAACGCGAAATTCGGTGAAGTACCGGCCGACGTCCAGGCCGCGTCGCACCTCCGCCTCCGCCCTGGCCAGGTCCTCCGGATGCAGCCTTCTGGACCAGCCCGCGTAGCCGCCTTCAAAGCCGCCGGGCGGCAGACCGTAAAGCGACTCGATCTCTGGGGACCACTTGTTCTCGTCGGTCAACGCGTTCCATTCCCAGTGGCCAATACGGGCAATGCCATGAACGAGCTTGAAGATGTTCTGTGTTTTCAGGGCGGCGTTTTCGGCGCGGCGTCGTTCGAAGACATCGCGAAAGACCATGACGACGCCGACGATTTCGCCGCTGGAGCGCCGAATCGGCGCGGCACTGTCGTCGATCGGGACCTGCGTGCCGTCCTTGGCGATGAGGATCGTGTGATTGGCCAGTCCCACGATGGCCCCCTCCCGGAGGACCTGGCGCACCGGGCTTTCGACCTTTTCGCCCGTTTCCTCGGAAACAATGCGGAATACCTCATCCAGCGGCCGGCCAGTTGCATCGTCGTCCCAGCCAGTCAGCGCCTTGGCGATTGGGTTGAGGATGGTGATGCGGCCCTCGCCGTCGGTGACGATCACGGCATCGCCGATGCTGACGAGCGTCGCATGCAGCCGAGCTTTTTGCTCCTGCAAGGCGGCATTGGCCGCTGCCAGGTCGGCCGTCCGTTCTTGCACTTTCTGCTCCAGCAAGGCGTTGGCCTGCCGCAGCGCCTCCTCCGCGTGGATGCGGGCGGCGATCTCGCGATTCAGCTCCTCGGGGCTGCGCAGCGCCAGCGCCTTGGGAACGATCGGCACCAGCGCGAACACGGTTCCCCACGAAACGAGCGCCGTCACCAGCTTGACGACGCCGGCAAGACGGTAGATGGGCTGCCAAAAAATAACCGCCTCGATCAGATGGGTCGTGCCACACGCAAGAATGAAGGCGCCGAACAACCAGAAGATGGTCGGGAACGGCACGTCGCGGCGGCGCAGCACGAAAAAGACCAGGATGCACGGAATGGCGAAATAGGCCAGCCACACGGCCAGGTCCGAAACCACGTGCAGCCATCCATGTTCCGGCGTCCACTCGCCGCAATGCCAGCGCGGTGGGAATCCATTCGTGTCCAGCAAGTGCGTGAAAAACTCCAGCATTCGACACCTCACGCCAGGCGGCGCCTTGCCGCACCTTCGGGAAACGATCGGCGTATTGTAGGGCCGAAAGCGGCCGGGGCAGTCAGGGCACGTCCGACCGCTGCTCAATTTGTGTTAGTCAGGAAACGCGCCCCATGGTCCTCGTCCGACGCTCCTGCTTGGGGACACCATGTCCCAGGGTATCATAGGGTGGCCTTTCGTGAACCTGGCCACCTTTTTCTTGCTTTCGACCTTCTCTTCGAGCGTGCCCGACGCAGGGGAACTTGTGCACCTGCACGCGCCGCTTCTGGTCGCCGTTGTCGACCCGACGCGATTCGTCCCGCAGGTCTATCCCAGTTTGCTCCGCGAATGTGCGATTCTGACATTGCGCTGTGCGGAAAGACCGTGCCCTGGCCCGGTTTCCGCAAAGCAACTGGAAAAATCGCACTGCATTTGCAGTTGTGCCGACGGCATTGAAATTGCCCTGGTACAAATGGCAAAACCATTCGACTGCTGAGAAAGGAACCCGCCATGGACCTTTTCACCAAACTTGATCTGCGCCGACTTCTCGAACAACGCCGTGGACCGTGCCTGTCGGCATTCATGCCGACGCATCGACGCCCATCCGAACAAGATCCGGTTCGGGGCAAGAATCTGCTCCGGTCGGCTGAGGCGACCCTGGTCGCTGCAGGACAGCCGGACGCAGCGGTTCGGGCCATGCTGGATCCGCTGCAAAAGCTGTTCGCCGACGAATCTTTCTGGAAGCACCAGAGCGATGGACTGGCATGCTTCCTGGCGCCCGGCATCACGCAAGTTTTCCGTCTGCCGGTCGGGTTTTCGGAGCAGGTCGTGGTCGGGAGCCGTTTTCATCTGAAGGCGCTGATGCCGTTCCTGGCCGGGGATGGGCGGTTCTTCGTTCTGGCGGTGAGCGAGAATAGCGTTCGTCTGTTCCAGGGGACGGCACAAACGTTCGACCGGGTGGAGGTCAACAAGGCGCCGATCAGTTTCGCGCAAGCCATGCAGTTGCACGACCGGGATGAGCCGCTCACGTTTCACGCGCGGCCGACCCCTGGCGGCGGATGGGGCGCGATCTTTAGCGGCCAGGGGGTGGGAATCGACGACCACAAGACCGACCTGCTGCGATTCTGCCAGCAGATCGATCACGGCCTCCATGAGCTGTTGCGTACCGAGCGGACGCCGCTGATTCTTGCCTCGGTCGAGTCGCTATGGCCGATCTATCGGCAGGCGAACTCGTATCCGCACCTGCTGGAGCAGGGCATCGCCGGCAACGCCGATCGTCTGCGGAACGAGGAGCTGCACGAACGCGCGTGGTCCATTGTGCGTCCGCATTTCCAGCAAGCTCAACGGAATGCTGCCGCACTATTTCAGCAACTTGCGGGGACGGGGCGAACCACGAATGATCTGGCCGAGGCCGTCAGCGCCGCTTGCCAGGGACGTTTCGAAATCCTGTTCGTCGCTTCCGACCAGGAACGCTGGGGCACCTGCAGTCCCCATGGTTCGGACGTTGTCGTGCATGACGCGAGACAGCCGGGTGACGAGGACCTGCTCAACGTTGCTGCCATGCACACGATCCTGCGCGGCGGCGTCGCCTATGCGGTGCCCGCGGCCGCCGTCCCGGGCGGCGGACCGATCGCGGGGACCTACTGGCTGCCGCTGGCCAAGCACCGCTGATGCGCTTTTCAGCGCGAGGAGGGATGTCATGTCCTTCGTTCGAACGATCCTGTATGCGACCGATTTCTCCGACTGCTCCAAGGCGGCGTTCCGGGTCGCGTGCTCTCTGGCCCGCGAAACCGGCGCCCGCCTGATGGTTGTTCACGTGGCCCCCAGCACGGTCTTTGTCGCGCCGTTTGTGACCGTCCCGATGAATCCAGTCATCGACGTGTCCGATCACCTCCGGGGCATGCTTGCGAAAACACAGCCGAGCGATCCTTTCATCCGCGTGGATCGCCACCTGTGCGAAGGCGATCCCGCAACCGAAATCGTGCGTCTGGCGGATGAAGCCCACGCCGATCTGATCGTGCTGGGCACGCACGGACGAAGCGGCATTGGCCGGCTGCTGCTGGGAAGCGTCGCCGAGCAGGTCTTGCGCAAGGCAACCTGCCCCGTTCTGACGGTTCGAGCGCCGCTGACCACGGCCGCTCCCTCTCGAGCCAGTAACGAGGCCGCCGTGACCTCGTGATCGCATCTGCACGTTGTCCGCGAATTCCTGTGCGGACTTGACCGATGCCACGCCGCGTAGTTAATATTCTCCTATCCATCGCATATCTGAAATGGAGAAGGGAGATGTTGTGGAAGCGGTCCCTGGACGCATTCTAGTCGTAGATGACGAGCTCGATCTTGCCGAGGCCCTTGAAACCAACCTGTCGCGCCAAGGCTTCGATGTCAAATCAACCACATCGCCGAAACAGGCTCTTCAGCTCATCTCTAGCGGCCGGTTCGCCCTGCTGCTGAGCGATATGATGATGCCGGAAATGGACGGGTTGGCCCTGCTTCAGGAGGCGCTCCAGGTCGATCCGCAACTGGTCGGCATCATCATGACCGGCCAGGCTACCGTCCAGACCGCCATCGATGCGATGAAGATCGGCGCCTTCGATTATCTCTTGAAGCCGTTCAAGTTCGAGGCCGTGATGCCGATCATC